>NZ_JBIWCN010000020.1:0-167431 GCF_044761525.1 Streptomyces sp. NPDC097595
GCGCCCCCGCTCCGGGGACCCGCCCCCGCGGCCGGGGGGGGCGCGGGGGGGGGGGGGGGGGGGCCCCCCCGGTTTCGGGAAGGGGCGGGTAGGGGAAAAGGCCCGCCGCAGGCGCCTCCCACCCCGCCCCGTCCCCACCTCACCCAGGAATCACCGCATACCGCGCCACCCACGCATGCATCGCGATCGCGGCAGCCGCCCCCGCGTTGATGGACCGCGTAGACCCGAACTGCGCGATGGAACACACCACCTCCGCACACCGTCGAGCCTCCTCCGTCAACCCGGGCCCCTCCTGCCCGAACAGGAGGACACACCGCCGAGGCAGCACCGTCCGCTCCAACGGCACCGCCCCCGGCAGATTGTCGATCCCGACGATCGGCAGCCCCTCGGCCGCCGCCCAGGCGGTCAGGCTCGCGGTGTCGGGGTGGTGCCGGACATGCTGGTAGCGGTCGGTGACCATCGCCCCGCGCCGGTTCCAGCGCCGCCGCCCGACGATGTGCACCTCCTTGGCCAGGAACGCGTTCGCGGTCCGCACCACGGACCCGATGTTGAAGTCGTGGCCCCAGTTCTCCACGGCCACATGGAAGTCGTGGCGCCGTAGATCGAGGTCGGCGACGATCGCCTCACGGGTCCAGTACCGGTACTGATCGCCCACGTTGCGCCGGTCGCCACCGGCCAGCAGCTCGGGGTCGTAACGCTCGTCCTCGGGCCAGGGCAGCGGATGCGGCCCGACACCGATCTCCGTCCCGAACCCCTCGTCGTACTGCGCGGGCTCCTCGCCCACGGGCGCGCCGCCACCGCTGGTCTCACCGGTGCTGCCGGTCTCACTGCTCACCCGACGAGGGTATGGCTCCCGTCGCCGTCGGGCTCCGGTGCCTCCGGGCCACCGTCGGCGGCACGCGGCGCCGGCACCCGTCCTCGCCGCCGGAACACCCGCTCCCTCCCGGTGGCCACCCGCCCGCCGAGCCACACCAGGAAGGCGGTCGGCAGGAAGACGGCGTCCGCGGCGATCATGGCCATCGAGAAGAACGGCAGCCCCAGCAGGAGCGCGATCCCCGCGTGCTCGCAGATCATCGCGGCGAGCAGGAAGTTCTTCACGCGCCGGTTGAAGAGGGTGAACGGGAAGGCCACCTGCACGATGACCGTCGCGTACGACAGCACCATGACCATGACGCCGCTGGAGGCCAGAAGGTCCGACAGGGCGGGCCAGGGCGTGAAGTACTCCAGCTTGAGCGGGTAGTACAGCGCGGTCCCGTCCTGCCAGCGCGAGCCCTGGATCTTGTACCAGCCGGCCGTCGCGTAGATCAGGCAGACCTCGGCCATGATCACGACGAGGGTGGCGTTGTGGGCGAGGTTGGCGATGACGTCGAGCAGGGTACGGAGCTCGTTGCGCGGCGCGTACCGGTTCACGGCCCACCAGGCACCCTGGCCGATCCACAGGCACCACAGAAGGAGCGGCAGCCACACGGTCCCGCCCAGACCACCCGCCACCGAGGCCCCCACCAGGACGGCCCCGAGCACCACCCAGAGCACGATCCCGGCCGGCTCCCCGGGCACCCGCCGCCCACCGGCCCTCTGGTCGGCGTACTCCGCGGATTCGCGGCCGCGCGCCCGCCGGGCGTCCAGCGACCAGACCTGCCCGCAGCGGGTCAGCACCAGGTAGATGGCCATCAGATGGATGACGTTGTCGCCGCCGTCACCCATGAAGATGCTGCGGTTCTGCAGCGAGAGGACTCCGGCCATGAAGACCACGGAGACGGCGCGGGTGTGCCAGCCGAGCATCAGCAGGAGGGACGAGAGCAGCGCCAGCGCATAGACGATCTCGAACCAGACCGCGCTGTCCGACCACATGAGGGTCGTGAACGCCTGGTTCCCGGATATCAGCTGTCGCGCCAGATCCCAGCGCCAGGGCGCGTCGGGACCGTACATCTCGTGCCGGTGCGGCAGCTCACGGAGCAGGAACAGCAGGAAGGTGCCCGAGAAGCCGATGCGGATGACGGCGCTCTGGTACGGGCCGAGGGCCGAGGCCGTGACGCGCTGGACGGCGCCGGCGAGGCCGCGGGCCGGGTGGGGAGTGCTCACTGTCCCGCCTCCTCGGGCAGGTCGTCGGCGGTGACCTTCCACCAGGGCAGGACGCGATAGGACGGGCCGATGCTGATCTTCTCGGCGCTCCACCCGGGCGCCGCGACGGCCCGCGTCTCGGACCGGACCTGAATCCTCAGAATGGTCCCGCCGTCGTCCTGGCCGCCGAGGCGCAGCATCACCAGGCGGCGGACGTACTTCTCGGACAGGGTGCCGCGCAGGCCGTTGGCCCGGTTCTTGTCGTCGTGCGATCCGACGTAGAAGTCCCAGGCCCGGCGGAGTTCGTTCTGCTGGACGTGGCTCGGCAGCGGATTGCCGCGTATCGCCCGGCCGTCCTCGGCGGAGAGATCCCGCCAGGCCGTCGTACGGGGACCGTCGGCGCCGGATATCTCGGCGCGCACCTGAACGGACACGTTCTGTTGCAGGGGGTTGGGCGCGAAAAGCTTCCAGTTCTGTTCGAACTCGGGGTACACCCAGTCGTCCACCGCCGCGCCGTGCTGCTTGGTCAGCGTGTTGGAGGGCGCGACGTGCAGGAAGACCACGGCCAGGTGCATGCAGGCCAGCACCGCGAAGGCGGCGAGCGCCACGGCGGCGACGAGCTGGTACGGAAACGAGAGCCCGGCCATTCCCCCGGCCGCCGCGGGCGCCTCGACGGCGGGAACGGGTCCGCCCTCGCCGCTGGCGACCCTGTCGTCGTCCGAATCCATCCCGCCCCGATCGCGTCGGTTATCCACAGGGTTGACACCCTACGGGCCCCGGACTCACCATTGAAGACATTGAACCGAACGATCGGTCGGTAGGGAGTCCGGGATGGCGGCAGTGACTGCGAGCCAGACAGCGCAGACGGCAGCAGGCGGCGGAGCGGGGCCCGACGCGGCGCTCCAGGCCGCCTTCGACGCAGCGGTGGCGGCCGACGAGCGCATCGAGCCGCGCGACTGGATGCCCGACGCGTACCGCGCCTCGCTGGTCAGGCAGATGGCCCAGCACGCCCACTCCGAGATCATCGGCATGCAGCCGGAGGCCAACTGGATCACCCGCGCCCCCTCGCTGCGCCGCAAGGCCATCCTCATGGCCAAGGTGCAGGACGAGGCAGGCCACGGCCTGTATCTGTACAGCGCGGCCGAGACGCTGGGCACGGGCCGCGAGGAGCTGCTCGACAAGCTGCACGCGGGGCGTCAGCGCTACTCCTCGATCTTCAACTACCCGACGCTGACCTGGGCGGACGTGGGCGCCATCGGCTGGCTCGTGGACGGCGCCGCGATCACCAACCAGGTGCCCCTCTGCCGCTGCTCCTACGGCCCGTACGCCCGCGCGATGGTCCGCATCTGCAAGGAGGAGTCGTTCCACCAACGCCAGGGTTACGAACTGCTCCTCGCGCTGAGCAACGGCACCCCCGCCCAGCACGAGATGGCCCAGGACGCGGTGAACCGCTGGTGGTGGCCCTCCCTGATGATGTTCGGCCCGCCGGACGACGCCTCGGCCCACTCGGCGCAGTCGATGACCTGGAAGATCAAGCGGCATTCCAACGACGAGCTGCGGCAGCGGTTCGTCGACATCTGCGTCCCCCAGGCCGAGGCGCTCGGCCTGGCCCTCCCCGACCCGGACATCCGGTGGAACGAGGAACGCGGCAGGCACGACTTCGGCGCGATCGACTGGACCGAGTTCCAGGAGGTCCTGAAGGGCAACGGACCGTGCAACGAGCAGCGCCTCACCCAGCGCCGCCGCGCGCACGAGGAAGGCGCCTGGGTCCGCGAAGCCGCCGCCGCATACGCCCGCAAGCACACGCCCGGCGCGGACCCGGCGGTACGGAATGGAAAGGCGACAGCATGAGCAGCTCGACGGACTGGCCGCTGTGGGAGGTGTTCGTCCGCTCGCGGCGCGGGCTCTCCCACACCCACGCCGGCAGCCTCCACGCCCCGGACGCCGAAATGGCCCTGCGCAACGCGCGCGACCTCTACACCCGCCGCTCCGAGGGGGTCTCGCTGTGGGTCGTGCCCTCCGCCCAGATCACGGCGTCCTCACCGGACGAGAAGGACTCGTTCTTCGAACCGGCCGGTGACAAGCCCTACCGGCACCCCACGTTCTACGAGATCCCGGACGGGGTGAAGCACCTGTGACCGCGGCTCTCGCCCTGGGCGACGACGCGCTGGTGCTGTCGCACCGGCTGGGGGAGTGGGCCGGCCACGCCCCGGTGCTGGAGGAGGAGGTCGCCCTCGCCAATATCGCCCTCGACCTGCTGGGCCAGGCCCGGCTGCTGCTCTCCCTCGCGGGCGACGAGGACGAGCTGGCCTACCTCCGCGAGGAACGCGCCTTCCGCAACGTCCAGCTGGTCGAGCAGCCGAACGGCGACTTCGCCCACACCATCGCCCGGCAGCTCTACTTCTCGGTCCACCAGCAGGGCCTGTACGAGCAGCTGGCGGCCGGAGACGGTCCGTTCGCGGGACTGGCGGCCAAGGCGGTCAAGGAGGTCGCCTACCACCGGGACCACGCCGAGCAGTGGACGCTGCGCCTCGGTGACGGGACGGACGAGAGCCGCGAGCGGATGCAGCGGGCGG
Organism: Streptomyces sp. NPDC097595; assembly: GCF_044761525.1. Classification (NCBI taxonomy): domain Bacteria; kingdom Bacillati; phylum Actinomycetota; class Actinomycetes; order Kitasatosporales; family Streptomycetaceae; genus Streptomyces; species Streptomyces sp. NPDC097595. Next base: position 4,638 of record NZ_JBIWCN010000020.1, read on the forward strand.
TGGACGCGCTGTGGCGCTTCACCGGCGAGCTGTTCCAGCCGGTCGAAGGGGTCGACGTCGACTGGCAGGCGCTGCACAGCCACTGGCTGGAGGCCGTCACGGACGTCCTCGGCCGGGCCACCCTGACCGTTCCCACGGGCCCGCAGACCGGCGCCTGGACGGCGGGCGCGGGCCGGCAGGGCATCCACACGGAGTCCTTCGGCCGGATGATCGCCGAGATGCAGCACCTGCACCGCAGCCACCCGGGGGCGTCATGGTGACCTGGACCTCCGTCGAGGAGGAGCTGCTGAGCCTCGCGGGCTCCGTCCCGGATCCGGAGCTGCCCGTGCTGACCCTGGAGGACCTGGGAGTGGTCCGCGGCGTGGAGGTGCACGACCCGGACCACGTCACGGTCAGGCTCACACCGACGTACACCGGCTGCCCGGCGATCGAGGCGATGTCCGCGGACATCGAGCGCGTGCTGCACGACCACGGTGTGGCCGAGGTGTCCGTGGAGACGGTCCTGTCGCCTGCCTGGTCGACGGACGACATAAGCGCCGAAGGGCGCCGCAAGCTGGCGGAGTTCGGCATAGCCCCGCCCCGCCCGCACCACACCGCGTCCGGCGGTCCGGTGCCGCTGACCCTGTCCGTGCGCTGCCCGCACTGCGGCTCCACCGAGACGGAGCTGCTGAGCCGGTTCTCCTCCACGGCGTGCAAGGCGCTCCGGCGCTGTGTGGCCTGCCAGGAGCCGTTCGACCACTTCAAGGAGTTGTAGATGTTCCATCCGCTCCGGGTCAGCGGGATCGAGCGGCTCACGGACGATTCGGTGGCCGTCACCCTCGCCGTTCCGCCCGGCCTGCACGAGACCTTCCGGCACAAGCCCGGCCAGCATCTCAACGTCCGCTACACCGTGGGTGGCGAGGAGGTCCGCCGCTCGTACTCGATCTGCGCACCGGCCCCCGAGCCCTCGGCCGGTCCGGCGCTGCGGGTGGGCATCCGCCTCGTGGACGGCGGGGCGTTCTCCACGTACGCGCTCAAGGAGCTGCTGGTCGGGGACACGATCGAGGCGATGCCTCCGATGGGGCGCTTCGTCCTGACGCCCCGCGCCGGGCAGTTCGCGGCGATCGTCGGCGGAAGCGGCATCACCCCGGTGCTGTCCATGGCGGCCACCCTGCTCGCCCGGGAGCCGAACGCCACGTTCTGCCTGTTCCGCAGCGACCGGACGGCCGCCTCGACGATGTTCCTGGACGAGGTCGCCGATCTGAAGGACCGCTACCCGGACCGGTTCCAGCTGGTCACCGCCCTGTCCCGGGAGGAGCAGCAGGCCGGTCTGCCCTCGGGCCGGCTGGACGGCGAGCGGCTCTCCGGACTGCTGCCGGCGTTGCTGCCGGTGGCGGAGATCGACGGCTGGTTCCTGTGCGGGCCGCTGGGCCTGGTCCGGGCCGCCGAGGTCGCGCTGCACGGGCTGGGCGTGGACCGCTCCCGCATCCACCAGGAGATCTTCCACGTCGAGGACGCCCCCGCCGCGCCCGCCGGGCCCCGGGTCGAGACGCCGGTCGGGTCCGTCCTGACGGCGACGCTCGACGGCCGTTCCGGCACCTGGCCGGTGGAGGGGGGCGAGTCGCTGCTGGAGACGGTGCTGCGCAGCCGCTCGGACGCTCCGTACGCGTGCAAGGGCGGCGTCTGCGGTACCTGCCGGGCGTTCCTGGTCTCCGGCGAGGTGCGGATGGACCGCAACTACGCCCTGGAGCCGGAGGAGACGGACGCGGGTTACGTGCTGGCCTGCCAGTCCCATCCGGCCACCGAGGAGGTGGAGCTCGACTTCGACCGCTGACGCCCCCGGCGCCGGAGGACCGGGGCGGGAGCCGGGGCGGGTCGCGTCAGGCGACGAAGGCCGGGGTGCCGCTGTCGGTGACCATCGGGCGGCCCGCGCCGTCCCAGGCGAGCATGCCGCCGTCGATGTTGACCGCGTCGATCCCCTGCTGCACCAGGTACTGGGTGACCTGGGCGGACCGGCCGCCGACCCGGCACATGACGTGCACGCGGCGGCCGTCCTCCACCGCCTCGGTCAGCTCACCGAAGCGGCCCACGAAGTCGCTCATGGGGATGTGCAGGGCGCCCTCGACGTGTCCGGCCGCCCACTCGTCGTTCTCCCGGACGTCCAGCACGAGGCCGTCCGCCGGGACGGACGCGACATCGACCGTGGGAAGCGGGCCGAAATTCATGGGTCATGCCTTCTCTCGTCAGTGCGCTCGGGGTCACCGAAGCAGTGCGCTCGGGGCCACCGAAAACGCTACTGCACCAGAGCCGCGAGCTCCGCCTCCCGCTGCGAGACCTCGCCCAGCAGCTGTTCGGCGATCTCCTCCAGCAGCTGGTCCGGGTCGTCCGGGGCCATCCGCAGCATGGCGCCGATCGCGCTCTCCTCCAGCTCCTGGGCCCACTCGGTCAGCAGTTCCTTGCGCTGGGTCAGCCAGTCCAGCCGGGCGTAGAGCTCGTCGGCCTCGCTCAGCTCCTGCCGGGGCGCGGCCGGTCCCGCCGCCCACTCCTCGGCCAGCTCGTTGAGCAGGGCCTCGTCCCCGCGCCCGTAGGCGGCGTTGACGCGCGCGATGAACTCGTCCCGCCTGGCCCGCTCCTCCTCGTCCTGGGCCAGGTCCGGGTGCGCCTTGCGGACCAGGTCGCGGTACAGCTTGCGGGCCTCGTCGGTGGGCCGGACCCGCTTGGGCGGGCGCACCGTCTGATCGGTCAGCATGGCCGACGCCTCGGGGGACAGGCCCTCGGAGTCCATCCAGTCGTGGAACAGCTCGTCCACGCCGGGCATGGGCATCACGACCGACCGGGCTTCCTCCGCCTTGCGCAGGTCCTCGGGGTCACCGCTCTTCGCGGCCCGCGCCTCGGCGATCCGCGCGTCGAGCTCGTCCAGCCGCGCGTACATCGGGCCCAGCCGCTGATGGTGCAGCCGGGAGAAGTTCTCCACCTCGACCCGGAACGTCTCCACCGCGATCTCGAACTCGATCAGCGCCTGTTCGGCCACCCGCACCGCCTGCGCGAGCCGCGCCTCGGGCCGCTCCTGCCCCGCGGTTCCCGCCGCCTCCTCGCGGCCGGCGGCCGGCCTGGCCTCGTCCTGTTGGTCATCGTCGTTCCGGGAGGTCGGCACCCCGGGTGCTTCGTGGGTCACCCGTCCAGCGTATGGCCCCGGCCCGCCCCGCGTGGACCCACGGTGGCCCGGCAGACCTCACGCCTCATGCCGGGCGGCCGGCCACGCCCGCCGTCACACGCCCCGCTCCGCGGCGATCCGCCCCGACCCGATCGCCCGGACCAGCTCCCCGTGGTCCGACTCCGTGCGGTCCGCGTAGGTCACCGCGAAGGCCGCCACCGCCTCGTCCAGCTCGTCGTTCTTGCCGCAGTAGCCCGCCAGCAGCCTCGGGTCCGCGCTGTGCGCATGGGCCCGCGCCAGCAGCGCCCCGGTCATCCGGCCGTAGTCGTCGACCTGGTCGGCGGCCAGGGCGGCGGGGTCGACGCTGCCCTTGCGGTTCCTGAACTGCCGCACCTGGAAGGGCCGGCCGTCCACCGTCGTCCACCCGAGCAGATGGTCACTGACGACCTGCATCCGCTTCTGCCCGAGCACCACGCGCCGCCCCTCGTGCGCGACCTCCGGCACCGCGAACCCCACGGCCGCCAGATGCGGCCCGAGCACCGAGGGCCTGGCCTCCTTCACCTGGAGCACCAGCGCCTCCCCCCGGTGGTCCAGCAGCAGCACCACGTACGAGCGGGTGCCCACGCTGCCGGTGCCGACCACCCGGAACGCCACGTCATGGATCGCGTACCGGGCCAGCAGCGGCAGCCGGTCCTCGGAGACGGTTCCCAGATAGTCCCCGAGACCCGCCGCCACGGCCGCGGCCTCCGCGTCCGGGACCCGGCGCAGCACCGGCGGCGCGTCCACGAAGCGGCGGCCGCCGTCCTCGCAGTCCTCCGTGGACTTCGCCGCGAAGCGGGCGCTGGTGTTGTTGCGGGCCTTCTCGGAGACCCGTTCCAGCGTGCCGAGCAGGTCCCGCGCGTCGGTGTGGGAGACGAGCTCCTCGTCCGCGATGGCGTTCCACGCGTCGAGCGCGGGCAGCCGGGCCAGCAGCCGCATCGTCCGCCGGTAGGCGCCCACGGTGTCGTACGCGCCCTTGCGGCAGGTGTCCTCGTCGGCCCCGGCCTCCCGGCCCGCGAGCACCAGCGAGGTCGCCAGGCGCTTGAGGTCCCACTCCCAGGGCCCGGCCACGGTCTCGTCGAAGTCGTTCAGGTCGATGACGAGGCCGCCCCGCGCATCGCCGTACAGCCCGAAGTTGGCCGCGTGCGCGTCGCCGCAGAGCTGGGCGGTGACCCCGGTGACCGGGGTGCCCACGAGGTCGTGGGCCATCAGCCCGGCCGAGCCGCGCAGGAAGGCGAAGGGGGTGGCGGCCATCCGGCCCACCCGTATCGGCGTCAGCTCCGCCACCCGGCCCCGGTTGGACTCCTCCACCGCGCGCACCGCGTCCGGCCGCCCGGCCGGCAGGTCCAGCGCCGCGTGCGCGGACCGGGGCACCCGTGCCCGCAGCGCCTTGCCCTGCTCCTTCGGCCGCCCTCCGGCCTCCGCGTGAGCCCTGTCCGTACGGCGTGCGAACCCCGGCACGGCCGGTATGCGCTGCGCACCCGCGTCCGTGGGGAGCATCGCGCCCCCACCGCCGAGTCCGACGAGTCGCACCGGCGGCAGTCCCGTCCCGGTCGCTTCCATGGCGCGCAGCCTCCCCCGCCCCCGCCCGGCGCAGCCGCCGGGTACCTGCCCCAACATCAACTGCCGCCGACGGTACCGCCGTACACCGACCGCCGTCTGCCCCTGTGGACAACTCCGGGGGCCGGGCTCCCCCGCTGGTCAGCCGCTCAGACCCCCACCGCCTCCTCCATCTCCTCTTCCTCCTCGACCGACGAACGCGCCGGACCGGCGGAAGCGGCGGCAGGAAGGACGGCCGGAAGAGCGGCCGCCGAACGCCGCCTCGCCTCGGCCAGGCCCGCGAGCCCCGTCAGCACCAGGCCCGCGACGAACCAGAGGGCCAGCACCAGCAGGTTCCCGCCCAGCGCGTGGCCGCCGAAGTACACATGGCCGCGTACGCCCTCCACGAAGCCCGCCCCGTTCCAGAAGGAGTGCAGCGCCCCGAAGAAGCCGGGCTGGAGCTCGGGGCGGAAGATCCCGCCGGAGCTGGTGAAGTTGAGCATGACGAAGAGCACCATCACGCCGAGCGTGGTCCACCGCTTGAGGAAGGTGTGCAAGCCCACACCGATCAGCAGGATGCCCGCCGAGTAGAGCCACGCCATGGCCCAGAGCCCCGCGAGCCCGTGGTCCACGAGACCGAACAGCGGCCCCGCGAACACCGCTCCGATGGCGCTGACCACCAGCGAGGCGCCCAGCGCCAGCGCCGCCCGCACCCGCAGCCGCAGAACCGCTCCGGCGCCGCCGATCACGGCGACGGAGGCGTACGAGCCGATGCTCACGGCGACCAGCAGGAAGAAGATGCCCTGGCCGGTCGGGTCGCCGTCGGCCGTGGGCGCGGTGTCGGTCACCTTCAGCGGGGCGCCCTGTCCGGCCGCGACCTGGGTGAAGACCTTCTCGACCGCCGTAGCGCTGGTGTCGGAGGAGGCGGAGGCGACGAGCAGTTCGGGGGCCTTGCCGGGGATGTAGGCGCCGTAGCTGTCCTGCGTGCGCAGATGCTCGGCCGCGGTGGCGCGGTCGGCGACGGTACGCACGCTCAGCGCCCCGTCCCCCTTGTCCTGGAGGGTCTGCGCCAGCACCTGTGCGGACGGCCCCGAGCCGACCACGTCGACCCGCAGGTCGTGCGGTTGCGGGGCATGGAAGGCGCCGAGGTAGGCGAGACCCATGCCGACGCACATCAGCAGCGGGGTGACGAGGTGGCTCAGTACGTGACGCAGCGCGCCCGCCGGAGAGCCGGCGGCGGCGCTCGGGCCTGCGGACATGGGGGCTCCAGACGATCGACCAGGTAGTTGGTTTTTACAACTCAACTGGTTGGCTTTTACAACTCCAATTCCGTTGTACTCTACAACTGAACTTTCGAGGAAGGCGAACCCGTGCCAGGCACCCCCGGAGAACGCGAGGAGTCGCTGGACGTCATCCAGCGCGAACTGACCGCCTTCGCCCGCCGCGCGCGGGCCGCCGCGGCCCGACTCCACCCCGAGCTGCCGCTCGTCTCGTACACGCTGCTGGCACATATCGATGACCGGCAGGGGTGCCGCGCGACTGATCTGGCGGCGCACTACATGCTCGACAAGTCCACAGTCAGCCGGCAGATCGGCGCCCTGGAGAAGCTCGGCCTGGTCGAGCGCCACCCGGACCCGGGCGACCACCGCATCCAGGTGCTGCACCCCACCGAGGCCGGAACGCAGGCCCTCGCCGCCACCCAGGCCAGTCGGCGCGCGGCCTATCAGGAACGCCTCGCGGACTGGACCGAGGACGACCTCGCCCGGTTCGCCGCGTACCTCCTGCGCTACAACGCCGTGGGTGACACTCCGCACGCGTAAAACGGGCGTTTCACGTGAAACCAAACACAGGGAAGGGGCCGGCCATGAACCACCGGCCCCGAACTGAAGAAGCCCCCCAGGCGATGCCTGGGGGGCTTCCTTCTTGTGCGCGAGGGGGGATTTGAACCCCCACGTCCCTAAGGACACTGGCACCTGAAGCCAGCGCGTCTGCCGTTCCGCCACTCGCGCAAGAGTGGTGTTTCCGGGCTCTCCCACTTTTCGGTGCGAGCGCCTGGCGACATCCGGAAGATTAGCACGCTGGACAGGGTGGATTCACATCCGTTGTTTCGCGGCCCGATCACCGGGCACCCGCCGCACGCTCGGCCGACGTACGCAGAACGTCCGAAAGGAACCGGGAACCCCCAGGGGTCGCCCCCCACTCCTCCTGAGTGCGTCCAAGGTGCGGGACACTGTGAGGAGGCCGCCTCTACGATCCGTGTGAGGGGGGACACTCATCCGCAGGGCAGACAAGGGGAACCAGCCGATTTCCCGACGCGTGGATACGATCAGTAAGCAGTACAGGGACGACGACACCGGAGGAGGTGCCCCATGGGAGTGATGAAGCGTTTCGAGCAGCGTCTCGAAGGTCTGGTCAACGGCACTTTCGCCAAGGTCTTCAAGTCCGAGGTCCAGCCGGTCGAGATCGCGGGTGCCCTCCAGCGGGAGTGCGACAACAACGCCACCATCTGGAACCGCGAGCGGACCGTCGTCCCCAACGACTTCATCGTCGAGCTCAGCGCCCCCGACTACGAGCGCCTGAGCCCGTACTCCGGCCAGCTCGGCGACGAGCTCTCCGGACTCGTCCGGGACTACGCCAAGCAGCAGCGGTACACCTTCATGGGCCCCATCAAGGTCCACCTGGAGAAGGCCGAGGATCTCGACACCGGTCTCTACCGGGTCCGCAGCCGCACTTTGGCGTCGAGTTCGTCACAGGGCCAGGGGCAGGGCCCGGGCCCGGCGCAGGGCCAGAGCTACGGCGGCCAGTCCCCCCAGCAGGGGTACCCCGCCCGTCCCGCCCCGCAGGCCCCCGGTGGTTACGGCTACCCGCCCACCTCCGCCCCGCCCATGCCCGCCGGCCCGCCGCCGGGTGCCGGGCGGCACGGCGGTCCGGACCGGCGTCCGCCGGCCACCCCCACCTCCCTGCCGAATGCGCAGGTGCGGCGCTGGATCGAGATCAACGGCACCCGCCACCAGATCTCCCGCCCGACGCTGGTCATGGGCCGCAGCACCGACGCCGATGTGCGGATCGACGACCCCGGCGTCTCCCGCCGGCACTGTGAGATCAGGACCGGAACGCCCTCGACGATCCAGGATCTCGGGTCTACCAACGGCATCGTGGTAGACGGGCAGCACACCACCCGCGCTACGCTCCGCGACGGCTCGCGGATCGTCGTGGGCAGCACCACCATCGTTTACCGGCAAGCCGAAGGGTGAAGCGGGGGCAATGTCAGAGCTGACCCTGACGGTCATGCGGCTAGGTTTCCTGGCTGTTCTGTGGCTATTCGTGATCGTGGCCGTCCAGGTCATTCGCAGCGACCTGTTCGGAACGCGCGTCACGCAGCGCGGCTCACGCCGCACCGCGTCCGACGCACGTCCGCCACAGGCGCGCCAGAACAACGCGGCACCGCCGCAGCAGCGCCAGCAGCCCGGCCGCCAGCGCCGGGGTGCGCCGACCAAGCTGGTCGTCTCCGAGGGCACGCTCACCGGCACCACGGTGGCGCTCCAGGGACAGACCATCACGCTCGGCCGCGCCCATGATTCAACGATCGTGCTGGACGACGACTACGCGTCCAGCAGGCATGCCAGGATCTACCCCGACCGTGACGGCCAGTGGATCGTCGAGGATCTCGGGTCCACCAACGGCACGTACCTGGACCGGACCCGCCTCACCACCCCGACGCCCGTTCCGCTCGGTGCGCCGATCCGGATCGGCAAGACCGTCATCGAGCTGCGGAAGTAGTACGACAATGAGCGAGCGGAGCGAGCGAGCCGCGGGGGTCCGGGCATCGGACCCGGCCTGGCTCCCGACCGGAGGGTGGGCAGTGTGGCTCGAGACCGGCTGTACCCCGAACCGACGGGTGAGGTGCGCATGAGTCTGTCCCTGCGCTTCGCCGCCGGGTCGCACAAGGGCATGATCCGGGAGGGGAACGAGGACTCCGGTTACGCCGGACCCCGCCTTCTCGCGATCGCCGACGGCATGGGCGGCCAGGCGGCCGGTGAGGTCGCCAGTTCCGAGGTGATCTCCACCCTCGTCCAACTCGATGACGACGTCCCGGGCTCCGACATCCTCACCTCGCTCGGTACGGCGGTCCAGCGGGCCAACGACCAGCTGCGGATGATGGTCGAGGAGGACCCGCAGCTGGAGGGCATGGGCACCACGCTCACCGCCCTGCTCTGGACCGGTCAGCGCCTCGGCCTGGTCCACGTCGGCGACTCGCGCGCGTACCTGCTGCGCGACGGCGTGCTCACCCAGATCACGCAGGACCACACCTGGGTCCAGCGGCTGGTGGACGAGGGCCGGATCACCGAGGAGGAGGCCACCACCCACCCGCAGCGCTCCCTGCTGATGCGCGCGCTGGGCAGTGGCGACCACGTCGAACCCGACCTCTCCATCCGTGAGGTCCGGGCCGGCGACCGCTATCTGATCTGCTCCGACGGGCTCTCCGGCGTCGTCTCCCACCAGACGATGGAGGAGACGCTCGCCAGCTACCAGGGCCCGCAGGAGACCATCCAGGACCTGATCCAGCTCGCCCTGCGCGGCGGCGGACCGGACAACATCACGTGCATCGTCGCCGATGTCTTCGACGTCGACAGCAACGACACCCTGGCCGGGCAGCTCAATGACACCCCGGTCGTCGTCGGCGCCGTCGCCGAGAACCAGGCGGCCCAGCTGAACGACGGCGGCGCGATGCAGACGCCCGCCGGCCGTGCGGCCGGTCTCGGCCGTCCCGTACCGCCGCCCTCCGGCAGCTTCGGCCCGCCCGGCAGCGGCGAGGACTCCGGCTACGACGGGATGCCCGAGGGGTCCTTCGGGTCGTACTCCGACGACGACTTCGTCAAGGGCGGCGGCCGCAGGTGGCTCAAGCGGTCCCTGTACGTGGTGCTCGCGCTGGCCGTCGTCGGCGGCGGGCTCTACGGCGGCTACCGCTGGACCCAGACCCAGTTCTACGTCGGCGCGAAGAACGACAACGTCGCGCTGTACCGGGGCATCAGCCAGGACCTGGGCTGGCTCTCGCTCTCGAAGGTCGAGACGGACCATCCCGAGATCGAACTCAAGTACCTCCCCGCCTACCAGCGCAACAAGGTCGAGGCGACGATCGCCGAGGGCAGCCTCGCCGACGCCCGCGAGAAGATCAGCGAGCTCTCCGTCCAGGCGTCCGCCTGCAAGAAGGACGAGCAGCGCCGCGCAGCCGAGAAGGCGCACGGCGACGAGGGTCAGGCGCAGGGCACGGACACCGACGCCACCAAGGCGTCCAAGTCCGCCAAGACATCCGGTGGCGACACCAAGTCCGAGCAGACTTCCACGACTCCCACTCCTGGGCCCAGCCTCTCGGAGGAAGAGAAGAAGCTGGTCCCGCAGTGCGGTAAGAAGTAGAGCCGTAGGGGGCCTTCAGCACCATGAGCGTTGTCACCAACACGACCACGATCGGCGCGATCGACGCACCGAGCAGGCGCAACACCGAACTGATGTTGATGGTCTTCGCCATCGCCATCTCGGTGTTCGCCTACGCCAACGTGGGCCTGGCCCTGGACGGCAAGCTGCCGTCCGGCATGTTCGGCTACGGAGCGGGGCTCATCCTGCTCGGCGGGGTCGCCCATCTCGTGGTGCGGAAGTTCGCCCGGTACGCGGACCCGCTGCTGCTGCCGCTCGCCACGCTGCTCAACGGGCTGGGTCTGGTGCTGATCTGGCGGCTGGACCAGTCGCCGAAGCTGATCAGGGATGCCAAGAGCGCCTTCGGGGCGTTCACCCCGTCCGCCCCCCGGCAGCTGATGTACTCGGCGGTCGGTGTGGCGCTGTTCGTCGGCGTGCTGCTGCTGCTGAAGGACCACCGCATCCTGCAGCGCTACACGTACATCTCGATGGCTGTTGCGCTGTTCCTGCTGATCCTTCCGATGTTCTTTCCGGCCAAGTTCGGCGCAAGGATCTGGATCAACATCGCCGGTTTCTCCATCCAGCCCGGGGAGTTCGCGAAGATCATCATCGCAGTCTTCTTCGCCGGGTACCTCATGGTCAAACGCGACGCGCTGGCACTCGCCAGCCGCCGCTTCATGGGGCTGTACCTGCCGCGCGGACGCGACCTGGGTCCCATCCTGGTCATCTGGGCGCTCTCCATCCTGATTCTGGTCTTCGAGACCGACCTCGGTACGTCGCTGCTGTTCTTCGGCCTCTTCGTGATCATGCTGTACGTCGCCACCGAGCGGACCAGCTGGATCGTCTTCGGCCTCCTGATGTCGGCGGCCGGAGCCGTCGGCGTAGCGACCTTCGAACCGCACGTCGAGGCCCGTGTGACCGCCTGGCAGGACCCGTTCAAGTGCTTTCAGACGAACAACGCCTGCGAGCAGATCGGCAACGCCATCATGTCGTTCGGCTCGGGTGGCACGATCGGCACCGGCTGGGGCCAGGGCCACTCCGACCTGATCGGCTTCGCCGCCAACGCCGACTTCATCCTCTCGACCGTCGGTGAAGAGCTCGGCCTGGCCGGAATGATGGCCGTCCTGCTCCTCTACGGCCTCATCGTCGAACGCGGTGTGCGCACAGCACTCGCCGCCCGCGACCCGTTCGGCAAGCTCCTCGCAATCGGCCTCTCCGGCGCCTTCGCGATCCAGGTCTTCGTCGTCGCCGGCGGCGTCATGGGCCTGATCCCGCTCACCGGTATGACGATGCCGTTCCTCGCGGCCGGCGGTTCGTCCGTGATCGCGAACTGGGCTCTGATCGGCATCCTCATCCGTATCAGCGACACCGCCCGTCGCCCCGCCCCCGCCCCCGCACCCTCGACCGACGCCGAGATGACCCAGGTGGTCCGCCCGTGAACAAGCCACTGCGCCGGATCGCGATCTTCTGCGGCGTCCTGATCTTCGCCCTGCTCGCGCGGACCAACTATCTGCAGTACGTGAAGGCCGACGACCTCAACACCCGCGACGAGAACCGCCGCGTGCGCATCGAGCGGTACGCCCACGAGCGCGGCAACATCATCGTGGACGGCAAGTCGATCACCGGGTCAACCGAGACCAAGAGCGGCGACTTCAAGTACAAGCGGGTCTGGAAGGACGGCCCCATGTGGGCCCCCGTCACCGGCTACTCCTCGCAGGCGTTCGGCGCCACCCAGCTGGAGAGCATCGAGGACGGCATCCTGACGGGCAACGACGACCAGCTCTTCTTCAACCGCACCATGTCGATGTTCACCGGCGACGAGGAGCAGGGCGGCAACGTCGTCACCACGCTCAACGGCGCAGCCCAGAAGGCCGCCTTCGAAGGCCTCGGCAAGAAGAAGGGCGCCGTCGTCGCCCTGGACCCGGGGACCGGCGCGATCCTGGCGCTCGCCAGCACCCCCTCGTACGACCCCTCGACCTTTGCGGGCACCACCGACGCGGACGGCAAGGCCTGGCAGTCCCTGAAGGACGACAAGAACAAGCCCATGCTCAACCGGGCGCTGCGCGAGACCTACCCGCCGGGCTCCACGTTCAAGGTCGTCACCGCCGCCGCCGCCCTGGAGAACGGGCTCTACGACGACATCGACGAGGACACGAAGTCACCGCTGCCCTGGCGCCTGCCGCAGACGAGCCAGGACCTGCCCAACGAGGGCAACATCCCGTGCGAGAACGCCTCGCTCCGCAAGGCGCTGCGCTACTCCTGCAACACCGTCTTCGGCAAGATCAGCGATGACCTGGGCAACCAGAAGATGATCGACGAGGCCAACAAGTTCGGCTTCAACAAGGAGATCTTCACCCCGGTCCGCGCGGACGCCAGCGTGTACCCCGAGGACAACCGGCCGCAGAACGCCATGGCGGGCATCGGCCAGGCGTCCAACCGCGCCACCCCGCTCCAGATGGCGATGGTCGCCTCCGCCGTCGCCAACGACGGCAAGCTGATGCAGCCGTACATGGTCGCCGAGCGTAAGGCGCCCAACCTGGACGTGATCTACACGCACGAGAAGGAAGAGCTCAGCCGGCCCCTCTCGGCGGAGAACGCCCAGAAGCTCCAGGAGATGATGAAGACCGTCGTCAAGGAGGGCACCGGCACGAACGCCCAGATCCCGGGCGTCACGGTCGGCGGCAAGACCGGTACGGCCCAGAACGGTTTGAACAACAAGGGGAACCCCTACGCCTGGTTCATCTCGTACGCGGAGACCGACAGCGGTTCCCCGGTGGCCGTGGCCGTCGTCGTGGAGGACAGCGACGCCGGCCGCGCCGAGATCTCCGGTGGTGGCCTGGCCGCCCCGATCGCGAAGGCGGTCATGAAGGCGGTCATCGACAGCGAGAAGTGAGACCGCTCACACCCGGCCGCGAAAGCGCCTCTGTGGATACCGGTCGGATATCAGGTATCGCCTCCCGGCCGATCAGCTGATGCGCGGCCGGTAGCGTATGCGCGAACAGCACACCGCCGGACCGCGCACCGGTGCGGTCAGGACTGACGGAGAGGGCTGGAACAGTTATGGAAGAGCCGCGTCGCCTAGGCGGCCGGTACGAGCTGGGCTCGGTGCTCGGCCGTGGTGGCATGGCCGAGGTCTACCTCGCCCACGACACCCGGCTCGGCCGCACCGTCGCCGTGAAGACGCTCCGGGCGGACCTCGCCCGCGACCCGTCCTTCCAGGCCCGGTTCCGCCGTGAGGCCCAGTCCGCCGCCTCGCTCAACCATCCGGCGATCGTCGCGGTGTACGACACCGGCGAGGACTACGTCGACGGGGTCTCCATCCCGTACATCGTCATGGAGTACGTCGACGGCTCGACGCTCCGCGAGCTGCTGCACTCCGGGCGCAGACTGCTGCCCGAGCGGACGCTCGAAATGACGGTGGGCATCCTCCAGGCGCTGGAGTACTCGCACCGCGCGGGCATCGTCCACCGGGACATCAAGCCGGCCAACGTCATGCTGACCCGGACCGGCCAGGTCAAGGTCATGGACTTCGGCATCGCCCGCGCCATGGGCGACTCCGGTATGACGATGACCCAGACCGCGGCCGTCATCGGCACCGCCCAGTACCTCTCCCCGGAGCAGGCCAAGGGCGAGCAGGTCGACGCGCGGTCCGACCTCTACTCGACCGGCTGCCTGCTCTACGAGCTGCTGACCGTCCGGCCGCCGTTCGTGGGGGACTCCCCGGTGGCGGTCGCGTACCAGCACGTACGGGAAGAGCCGCAGCCGCCGAGCAACTTCGACTCCGAGATCACGCCCGCGATGGACGCGATCGTGCTGAAGGCGCTCACCAAGGACCCCGACTACCGCTACCAGTCCGCCGACGAGATGCGCGCCGACATCGAGGCGTGCCTCGACGGCCAGCCGGTCGCCGCGACGGCCGCGATGGGTGCGGCGGGCTACGGCGGCGGCTACCCCGGCGGGTACGACAACGACCAGCCCACCACCGCCCTGCGTCCCGCCGACCAGAACGGCGAGCGCACGTCGATGCTGCCGCCGGTCAACCCGGACGACGGCGGCTACGGCTACGACGACCGCCCCGACCGCCGCCGGCAGAAGAAGAACCACACCTCGACGATCCTCCTGGTCGTCGCGGGCATCCTGGTGCTGATCGGCGCGATCCTCATCGGCAAGGCGGTCTTCCCCGGCGACGGTGGCGACGACGGTGCGTTCGACGTGCCCAACGTGGTCGGCACCACGGTGAAGGACGCCCAGAAGCTGGCCGACAACACCAACATCGTCCTCAAGGTCGGCCCGAAGGAAGAGTGCAAGGAGCAGCCCAAGGGCAAGATCTGCCGCCAGACGCCGGAGGACGGGAAGATGAAGGAGCAGGAGACCCTCACGGTCTTCGTCTCCAGCGGCCCGCCGAAGGTCGAGGTGCCGGACGTCACCGAGAAGTCCGAGGACAACGCCCGCGAGATCCTTGAGAAGCAGGGCTTCACCGTCAACGTCACCTCGGTCGAGTCCGACCAGGCCGATCCCGACACCGTCCTGGAGCAGTCTCCCAAGGGTGGCTCGAAGGCCGAGGAGAACTCCGAGGTCACGCTCAAGGTCGCCACGGAGAAGCTGCTCACGATGCCTCCGGTGACGGACCGCTCGTACGACGAAGCGGTCGCCCAGCTCAAGGGGGTCGGCTTCGAGAACATCGGCCGCAGCGATGTCGACTCCGACAAGCCCGCGGGCACGGTGGTCGAGCAGACCCCCGTGGCCAATGAGAAGGTCGGCAAGGCCACCTCGATCATCCTCAAGGTCTCCAAGGGCCCGACGCAGCCTCCGACAGTCCCCATCCCCGAGATCCGCATGCACAAGGTCTCCGAGGCCAAGCAGATGCTGACCCAGGCCGGCTTCAAGAACATCCAGTTCGCCGAGGGCAGCTCGGACGACGACAACGCCATTGTCGCCAACGCCGACCCGCAGCCGGGCACACAGTCCGACCCGGCCACCACCACGGTCACTCTCACCACGGTGGGCGGAGGCAACGTCGTCGCCGGGCCGAACGGCCAGTAGGGGACACCCCCGCACCCTGTACCAACAGAGGGCCCCGGTCACCTTCGCGGTGACCGGGGCCCTCTGCCGTAAACCCGCAGGCGTCAGCGCAGCTCCGCCGGCTTCGTGCGGTCGCGGTCGACCTTCTCCGTACGGACCAGCTCGCCCCACACGATGTAGCGGTACTTGGACGTGTAGACCGGGGTGCAGGTCGTGAGCGTGATGTAGCGGCCGGCCTTCTTCACGCCCGCGTCCTTGGGGACGGCGCCCAGCACGTCGACGTTGTACTTGGACGTCTCCGGCAGCTCGCTGAAGACCTTGTAGACGTACCAGGTGTCCTTCGTCTCGAAGACGATCGCGTCCCCGGTCTTCACCTTGTCGATGTTGTGGAACTTCGCCCCGTGCCCGTCCCGGTGGGCGGCCAGCGCGAAGTTGCCCTCCTTGGCGGAGGGGAGCGCGGATTTCACCGGATCGGTGTAGTAGCCGGCGACACCGTCGTTGAGGATGTCGGTGTCGGTGCCCTTCTTGACGAGCACCTCGCCGTTCTTCATCGACGGGACGTGGAGGAAGCCGATGCCGTCCTTGGTGTCCAGCGCGCCGGGACCGTCGGCCCACTTGTCGCGGACGGTGTGACCCTGCTTGGTGGCCTCCCGGTCGGCGAGCACGTTCGTCCACCACAGCGAGTAGACGACGAAGAGGCCGAGCACCAGACCTGCGGTGATGAGCAGTTCACCGAAGACACTGACCGCGGTCGCGAGGGGATGGCGGCCGCCCTTCCGCGCGGGTGGCGCGGACTCGTCGGTCCGCTCCTGGTCCTCGGTCGTCGCTGTCATAGCACCGCCCTGTCGTCATGGCGTGGGGCCCGTTCAGTCCGCGAGCACGTCGGGCTTCCCCTCGCTGCGCGGCCGTTCGTCGACCATCTTGCCCCAGACGATCAAACGGTACGTACTCGTGAATTCCGGCGTACACGTCGTCAAGGTGATGTACCGGCCGGGCTTGGTGAACCCGGACTGCTTCGGCACCGGCGCGATCACGGAGACGTTGGAGGGCGAGGTCTGCGCCAGCACGCTCGTCATCTCGTACGTGTAGTACGCCTCCCGGGTCTCGACCACGATCGGGTCACCGGGCTTCAGGCGGTTGATGTAGCGGAATGGTTCGCCATGGGTGTTGCGGTGACCGGCCAGCGCGAAGTTTCCCTCCTTGGCGGAGGGCATCGCCGTCTTCAGCGGCTTCTCGCCGTAGTGGCCGACCATGCCCCGGTCGAGGACCTTCTCCTTGCTGGTGCCCTCGGCGATCGGCGTGACGACGTCCAGCTTGGGGATGTGGATGATGGCGAAGCCCTGCCCCGGCTCGAACGCCTCCTGCTTCTCAGGGGTGTTCTCGTTCTTGGCCCAGTCGTCCTGGATCTTGTGGGTCTCCCGGCCGGCGATCTGATCGGCACGCACATTCGTCCACCAGAGCTGGTAGGTGACGAACAGCAGCATCAGGACGCCCAGCGTGATGAAGATTTCGCCGATGCCCCGGCTGATGACGATCGCGGGGCTGTCCTTGGCGGCCTTGGCCGCGCGGCGCGCCTCCATGCGGGTCATGGGCTTCGCAGGGGCCCCGTCGGCCGCGGTGCCGGCCGGGCGCGGCGGCGCGGCACGCCGCCTGCCACGACCCTTCGCGGCGCGCCTGCGCTCGGCACGGCCGCCGGTGGGCGGTGGCGGTGGCGTGGGCGTGGGCGTGACCGCCTCGGGTACGCCTCCGGGCTCGTCGGCCTCGGTGGGCGTCTCCGGCTCCGGGCGGGGCGCGGGCACGACCGGGTCGCCCGCGTCTATTCGCCCGAGGACCTCGGTGGCCGGCTCCACGGCCTCGTCGGCAGGGGGCTGCGGAGCGGCCGCGGGGCCCGGGTCGATCGGGACGTACGGGTCGGGCGCGGGCGGCGATGCCGTCAGGGGCTGCTGTACGGGCTCCTGGTGGCCGTACCAGTCGCGTTGGTACCCGTCGGGGTCGTACCACTCCTGCGGGGCCTGCTGGGGCTCCTGTGGCTCGTACGGCGCCTGCTGCTGCGGGGCCACGGGCTCCGGGGTCAGGGGCTCCGGGGCCACGGGCTCCGGGCCCGGCAGCGGGTCGTTCAACGGGTCCGCCAGCCGGTGGACCGCCGCCTCGAACGCGCCCGGGTCCTCGTACGCCCGCGGATCGTGCGGCTCGTCCTGCCCTGCCCCGGCTCTGTGGCGGGGTGGGGTCACGCGACGGCCTTGCCCACCACCGGAGCGAGCCCCGCCGACCTCTCGACGGCTCCGGTGTCCCCGCAGCGCACCAGCCAGTTGGCCAGCATCAGGTGGCCGTGCTCGGTGAGCACCGACTCCGGGTGGAACTGCACGCCCTCGACGGCCAGCTCGCGGTGGCGAATGCCCATGATGATGCCGTCGGCGGTCCGCGCGGTGACCTCCAGCTCGTCGGGCACGGTGTCCGGCTCGGCGGCGAGCGAGTGGTAGCGGGTCGCGGTGAACGGCGAGGGCAGGCCGGCGAACACGCCCGCGCCCTCGTGGAGCACCGGCGAGGTCTTGCCGTGCAGCAGCTCGGGGGCGCGGCCGACGACGCCGCCGTACGCCACGGCCATGGACTGCATGCCCAGGCAGACCCCGAAGACCGGGACGCCGGTCGCCGCGCAGTGCCGCACCATGTCGACGCAGACGCCCGCGTGCTCCGGGGTGCCGGGGCCGGGGGAGAGCAGGACGCCGTCGAAGCCGTCCTGCGCGTGGGCCGTGGTCACCTCGTCGTTGCGCAGCACCTCGCACTCGGCACCGAGCTGGTAGAGGTACTGGACGAGGTTGAAGACGAAGCTGTCGTAGTTGTCCACGACCAGGATGCGGGCGCTCATCGGCCGGCCCCCGTCGGTGCGCTCGCTCCGTCGACCGTCACATCGCCGAACGGAAGCAGCGGCTCCGCCCACGGGAAGACGTACTGGAACAGCACATAGACGACCGCCAGGGCGAGCACGAGCGAAATGAACGCACGCACCCACACGTTGCCCGGCAGATGCCGCCAGATCCAGCTGTACATCCAGACCCTCCATTCGGTACCGGGTCCAGACTAAAGGGCCCGGGGCCCGGCGTGGGATGCCTGTGGAAAGCTGTGCGGCGCCTGTCGCCGTCTGCTACTTCACCGGCTCCGCGTAGTGCAGGTCCACGGTGCCCGAGTAGCCGGGGAGGGTCGCCGCCCCCCGCTCGTCGACCTTCCAGCCGAGCCCGTACGCCTGCACGTACAGCAGGTAGTTCTGGATCGCGGGCGAGGCGTCCAGCGCCCGTCGCAGCGCACCGGGGTCGCCGACCGCGGTGATCTTGTACGGGGGTGAGTAGACCCGGCCCTGGAGGATCAGGGTGTTCCCGACGCACCGCACGGCGCTGGTGGAGATCAGCCGCTGGTCCATGACCTTGACGCCCTTGGCTCCGCCCTGCCAGAGGGCGTTGACGACCGCCTGGAGGTCCTGCTGGTGGATGACCAGGTCGTTGGGCTGAGGGTCGGGGTAGCCGGGGCTGGCGGTGGCGTTGGGCGGGGCGTCGTTGAGCGTGACGGAGACGGCCGGGCCGGACAGCTCGGTGGTGCCCGCGGTCCGCTCCAGCGCCTTGAGCTTGGCAGCCTCCGCCTTGGTGCTGCCGTTGTCGCGCTGGGCGAGGCTGTCGATGTCCCCGCGTACGGAAGCGGCGGACTCCTCCAGGGCGGCGTTCTTCTCGCTGCGCTGCTGGATGAGGTCGGAGAGCTTCAGCAGGGAGGCGTCGGTGCGGATATTGGTGCCCTTCGCCGTATTCGCGCTGGTCACGAAGATAAGACCGGCAAGGGCGAAAACGGCAGCCGTGAGCACTCTGACCGGGTGCCGGAAGGTGCGGCGGACCGGCCCGGGGGGAGAGTCGGCAGAATTGCTCAACGTACCCTTATCTCCTTCGGTGCCACGGAAGGACTACGCTAACGGACGCCCGGGGGAGGCCACATTCCCCCTCGCGCCCCGCCCCGGCGCCAGCCACAGTTCCCTGCGCGGTCACGCAGCGCATCGACAGGAGAGTTCCTCGTGCCGAAGTCACGGATCCGCAAGAAAGCCGACTTCACGCCGCCCCCGGCGAAGCAGGCGACCAACATAAAGCTCACCAGCCGCAGCTGGGTGGCGCCCGTGATGCTGGCGCTCTTCCTGATCGGGCTGGCCTGGATCGTCGTTTTCTATGTGACCGACGGCGACCTGCCGGTGAAGTCGCTGGGGAACTGGAACATCGTCGTCGGCTTCGGCTTCATCGCCGGCGGCTTCGGTGTCTCCACGCAGTGGAAGTAGCCCGCGCGACCGCGTAGAACCACACGCCGACCCCGCTCCGCAACCCCTGCCCTGAGTTACCCACAGCGTTATCCACAGGTGGGGGAAAAGGTCAGACGATCTGTGGATAACTCTCAGGCCGTTGACGCCGGTGTGACTGCAGCCGCCCCCGCCCCGGGGCGGGACGCCCCTTGTCCCGACTGGAAAAACCCAGCTCAGGGACAAGGGGCACAGTTGTACCCGCGATATGCACAAGATCCGGATCAGGCTGTGGAACCCTGTGGACAACTTCGGTCACAAATGGTCCACACTTGCCGTGCGGGCACTTCTAAGTGAGGGCGGCCGTTCTCGTCACCACGATCAGGACGACGGCCACGAGCACCAGTGCACAGGTCCCGAACTGCACCAGATCACGCCGCTCACGCGGGGCGTGCACCATGCCGATCCCGATCAGCACTCCGGCGATCAGCCCGCCGACGTGAGCCTGCCAGGCGATCCCGCCCCAGGGGTTGAAGGTGAGGAGCAGGTTGATCGCGAGGAGCGTGAAGACCGGGCGCATGTCGTAGTTCAGCCGGCGCATCAGTACGACGGTGGCGCCCAGCAGTCCGAAGATGGCGCCCGACGCACCCAGCGACGGCTGGTTCGGCTCCGCCAGCCAGTACGTCAGGGCACCACCCGCCAGCCCCGAGAGCAGATAGAGCGCCAGATAGCGGGCCCGGCCCAGCACCGCTTCCAGCGGTCCGCCCAGCCACCACAGGCCCAGCATGTTGAAGGCGATGTGCCACACCTCCTGGTGCAGGAACATCGACGTCACCAGCCGGTACCACTGGCCTTCCGCGATGCCCTCGGGCGGCCCGCCGTAGTAGAAGTTGGCACGGCCGAGCAGCACCAAGCGGTCGAGCAGCGCGTCGTCGGCCAGCACCGCGACGAACACCGCGAGATTGATCCCCAGCAGGATCTTGGTGATCAGCCGGGGGTCCGCCGCGACGACGCCCCCGGCCAGGGTGCGCGGACGGGCGGCGGACGCGCCACCCCCCGTACCGGACCCCTGGCGGACGCAGTCCGGGCACTGGAAGCCGACCGACGCGTCGACCATGCAGTCCGGGCAGATGGGCCGGTCGCAGCGGACGCACCGGACAGCCGTCTCCCGGTTCGGGTGGCGGTAGCAGTGGGCCGGCCCCTCGACGGGCGGGGGCGGTCCGGACGCGCCCGGCGGCTGCTGGTCCATCGGTCCCATGGCTTCCCGGTCCCCTCGGTCCTCGTCATCGCACGGGTGCGCACGACACCGCCCCGCGCATCCGTTCTGCCATGAGATACGGACGGGCGGGGCGGTTGGTTCCCGAACGGGAAATCGGAGAGTGAGCGGACGGAAACGGAGGGCGATCAGCGCTTCTCGATCGCGACCGCTTCGATGACGACGTCCTGCACCGGCCGGTCGGTACGCGCGTTGGTCGGGGTCGCCACGATGGCGTCCACCACCTCCCGGCTCTTCGCGTCCTCCACCTCACCGAAGATCGTGTGCTTGCCGGTCAGCCAGGCCGTCGGCGAGACGGTGATGAAGAACTGCGAGCCGTTGGTGCCCGGGCCGGCGTTGGCCATGGCCAGCAGATAGGGCTTGTTGAAGGCGAGGTCGGGGTGGAACTCGTCCTTGAACTCGTATCCCGGACCGCCGGTGCCGTTCCCCAGCGGGTCACCGCCCTGGATCATGAAACCGCTGATCACGCGGTGGAAGACGGTGCCGTCGTACAGCCTGTCCGTGGACACCTTCCCGGTCCCCGGGTGGGTCCACTGGCGCTCCCCCTCGGCGAGCTCCACGAAGTTCTTCACCGTCTTGGGAGCGTGGTTCGGCAGGAGCCGGATCTCGATGTCGCCCTTGTTGGTCTTCAAGGTGGCGTAAAGCTGCTCGGCCACGATCTGCCTTCCGTGAGTCTGCACATGTGCTCTGCGCGACTGCGCCGCGCGCCGGCCCGCCCCGCTGACCGGGCCGGTCCGACGCTCCGATCCTTGCACGGGGCGCCTCCACGCCGCCGCGGCACGACCGATGCGGCCAAGTGCGTGACGAACCGGGGCGATACCTGACGAACCGTGGCATGGTCGTCGGAAGGTATTGAATGACCCGGATGCCCGCCCCGCATGCCGCACAGGGCCCACGCAGGCATGATCTCGAATTGGGTGGAAAGGCGGAGTACCTACCCGCCACCAAGGAGGAGGATCCCGTGACCCGCATCGACAGCGTGCGTGCCGCAACCGACTCGGCGAGGGACAGCGTGCAGCACGCCGCGGAAGTGGTGGCGCCCTACGCCGACTCGGCCAAGGACCAGGCCGTTCACTATGCGCACGAGGCCCGCACGCTGCTCGCACCGAAGGTGTCGAAGGCAGCGAAGCAGGCCCGTGTGCAGTACGGCGCGCACGTCGCCCCGCGTATCGAGCTCGCCCGCACACACGTACCCCCCAAGGTCGACGAGGTCGGCCGGCGCGCCGCGCTCCGCACCCGTCAGGCCGCCCGCAGCGCCGCGGACTACACCGTCCCCCGCATCGAGAACGCCCGGGCCGCCGCCCAGCCGGTGGCGGAGGAAGCCGCCGCCCGCAGCGCCGCCGCGGTGGCCGCCCTGCGCGGCCAGGTCACGGCGAAGCAGATCCGCAAGCTGGCCCGTAAGCACGAGCGGCGGGCCAGGGCGGGCAAGGCCTTCAAGGGCCTGGCCATCACCGGCGTCCTGGCGGGCGCCGGCTACGCGGTGTGGCGCTGGTGGGACAAGCAGGCCAACCCCGAGTGGCTGGTGGAGCCGCCCGCCCCCACCGAGGTCGACGACCGCGCCCCGCTGTCCTCCGTGGACGGCAGCCCGCACTCCTCGACGCTCCTGGACCCCGAGGTCGAGGCCAAGCAGGCCGACGCCGAGGCGGCCGGCGAGGACGGCCCGGACGCCACGGGCGGCACGAACCTGGACGACCGCGCCTGACCGGCGCACCCCGCACGACAGCACACGCACCAGCTACGGGCGCCGGAGGGCCGCGAGGTCTCCCGGCGCCCGTTCGCGTACCGGAGACCAGCCCTCCGCCGAACCTCTGAGAACCTGTCCGACTGCCGAGCACTCCGGCGCGGAACCATGCAAAGATCCCCCCTGATCCGCGTTTCCGCAGTTCAGGGGGGATCTCAGGGATGTGGAGCCTAGGAGATTCGAACTCCTGACATCTGCCTTGCAAAGGCAGCGCTCTACCAACTGAGCTAAGGCCCCGACAGCACGCAGCCCGAACACTTCGGTGTTACGGCCACCGCCGCAGAACAGAGTACCGGCTCATCCCCGTGATCCTGCAAAAATATGGGGACTCCCCGTGCGCGACCACGCTCCGTAAGATGCTGGTCGAGGTTCGCAGCAGCGAAGCCTATGCGAAGGGGAGACGCAATGGATGCAGCGCAGCAAGAGGCGACGGCCAGAGCCAGAGACCTCCAGCGCAGTTGGTACGGGGAGCCGTTGGGAGCGCTGTTCCGCCGGCTGATCGACGACCTCGGCCTCAACCAGGCCCGCCTCGCCGCGGCACTCGGACTGTCCGCTCCCATGCTCTCCCAGCTCATGAGCGGTCAGCGCGCGAAGATCGGCAACCCGGCGGTCGTCCAGCGCGTCCAGGCCCTTCAGGAACTGGCCGGCCAGGTCGCCGACGGCAGCGTCAGCGCCGCCGAGGCCACGGCCCGCATGGAGGAGATCAAGAAGTCCCAGGGCGGCTCGGTCCTCTCCGGCACCGGCCAGACCACATCCAGCGGCGGGGCACCCACCGTGCGCCGCGTGGTCCGGGAGATCCAGTCGCTGCTGCGCTCGGTCGCGGCCGCCGGTGACATCATCGATGCGGCGGACTCCCTCGCCCCGACGCACCCGGAACTGGCAGAGTTCCTCCGGGTGTACGGAGCGGGGCGCACCGCGGAAGCGGTGGCGCACTACGAGAGCCACCAGAGCTAGGTCCCGCGCGGTACGGGGACACGGGCCGGAACATGAACGGGGAGCGGGCGCAGCGCCATGGGTGAGGTCTTCGCCGGACGGTACGAACTGGTCGATCCGATCGGACGCGGTGGGGTCGGTGCCGTTTGGCGCGCCTGGGACCACCGGCGCCGCCGCTATGTGGCGGCCAAGGTGCTCCAGCAGAGCGACGCGCACACGTTGCTCCGCTTCGTCCGTGAACAGGCGCTGCGCATCGAGCACCCCCATGTGCTCGCACCGGCCAGTTGGGCCGCCGACGACGACCAGGTGCTCTTCACCATGGACCTCGTCAGCGGCGGCTCGCTGGCCCATGTCATCGGCGACTACGGCCCGTTGCCCCCTCGGTTCGTCTGCACCCTGCTCGACCAGCTGCTGGCCGGGCTCTCGACGGTGCACGCGGAAGGCGTGGTGCACCGGGACATCAAACCGGCCAACATCCTTATGGAGGCCACCGGTCGCGGCCGGCCGCATCTGCGGCTGTCCGACTTCGGCATCTCCATGCGCAAGGGCGAGCCCCGTCTCACCGAGACGAACTACGTGGTGGGGACGCTCGGTTACTTCGCGCCCGAGCAGATGATGGGCGCCGAACCGGACTTCCCCGCGGACCTCTTCGCGGTCGGCCTGGTCGCGCTCTATCTGCTCCAGGGCACCAAGCCCGATTCGCAGGCCCTCATCGAGCACTTCGCGGAGCACGGCACGCCCAGTGCCCCGGACGGCGTCCCGGAGCCGTTGTGGCAGGTCATCGCGGGGCTTCTGCAACCGGACCCGCAGGACCGCTTCCGTACGGCCACGGGCGCCCGCAAGGCCCTGAACGCCGCCGTCGAGATGCTTCCCGAGCCCTCGGACGCCGAGGAGCCGGTGGAGGTCTTCGACCAGATCGGCCCGCTGCCGGAGGGCTTCGGCCCCGACGGCCCCCTGCGGTCCGGCGGGGCGACGGCAGCGCACTCACCGGGTCCTCAGACAACCGACCCCCGAACGGACGGGCAGTTCACGCCGCAGCCCGGCGGACAGCAGACGCAGCCCTACCCCTCCGCACCGGCTTCCATGTCCGAGACGGGCAGCTTCCACCTCCCGCCCCCCGGGCCTGCCGTTCCCGCGCCCCACGCCCCGCAAACCGCGGCACCCGCGGCCCCGTACGGCTACCCGAACCCGGTCGGCTACACCGCCCCCGACGTGGCCCCCGTGCACGCACCGGCCCCCGGTCCGCACGATCTCCCCTCCACCCACCCCTACACGGCCCCCCAGCAAGGGGCGGCCCCCTACCAGGCACCGGCGTCCGCCCCGCGAACGCGTCAGGGACCGCCCCCGAAGGTGGCGGTCCCGGTCCTGCTGGTGGCGCTGGTCTGCTTCGCCGTGGGCATCTGGGCGCTGACCCAGTCCTGAGTACGAGGACGGCCGCCCCGCCTACCAAGCCTGGGGCGGCCCTCCGTACGGGTACTGCCCGCCCGTGGGCGCCGCCGGTGCGGCGGCCGCGCGGCGTCGCGCGATCAGGGTCCACGCCCCCAGCCAGAGCACCAGCACGGTGCCGGCGCCGATCCCGGCCGCCGCGACCAGCTTCATCGTGCCGCGCTCGCCCGCGGCCTCAGCGGCCTGCGCACCGCTCTGCCCGTGCCGCGCCGCGTCCTTGTCGCCCTGGGTCACGGCGAAGATCCCGGCATGGCCCTTGTACGGCGACCCCTCCGCCGCGCCCTTCACGCTGATCTTGAGGGTCAGCGCGATCGGCTTCTGCCCGTACGGCTTCGCGAGGTCCGGGCTCAGCGAGACGGAGAGGTAGTACCAGCCCGCGAACCGCATCCCGCCGACATCGTCACTGGAGTCGTAGCGGTTCGCGTACGCCACCGGCGGCAGCGGATCGAAGGGGACGGAGATCGGCTTTCCCGTATAGGCCGTGGGCGACACATCGGTGACGTGCCCCAGCGCGGGATTCTCCAGTGACACCGCCAGCGCGCTGCTGACGTACGCGCTCTTCTCGGAGGTGCTGTTGCTCAGCTCGGCCGTCGCGAAGAGCTGCTGGCCCCAGTCCACCGGCACCCGGTAGAAGAGCGTCTGCCCGGGCTCGATCCGGTCCTTCCACTCACCGGTCTCCAGGCTCGTGGCGTCGTAGTAACCGGCGCCTCCGCGACGGGTGTTGTCCGTGGCGGAGGCGGGCGGCGGCGGGGAAGCGGACGGCCAGGTCGTCGGGGCGGTGGTCGGCTGGGAGGAGGGTGTCGCGAGCTGCGGCTCGGAAGCGTAACGCAGCTCCAGGCCCCACTCCCCCTGGTCGGAGGTCTCCTTGCTCTCCCGCTCGATCAGCACGTAGTACGTACCGGCGCCCTGGCAGCTGCCGTCCTTCTCGACCCGCCGGGAGGCGTAGGCGGCGATGGGGCGCGGGTACTGCGCGGTCCCGAACACGGCGTCCTGCGAGCTGCACTCGTCGTCCGAGCTGTCCCGGATGCTGACCGTGATCCCGTCCCCGTACGACACCTTGCCACCGCCCTTCGGCACGACGACGGCGGACACATAGGCGTTCGTCTTCGCGTCCAGGTCCAGGCGGTAGTACAGCTTCTGCCCGCTCCGGATCGCGCTCTTGTAGACCCCGCCCGGATTCAGCTTCGACGCCTCGGCGCTGATGTCGTGGCCGACGGCCGACTCGGAGTCCGGATCGAAGGTGTACGAGCCGGGAGCACCGGCCGCGTACGCCTGTCCCGGCAGCGCCGCCACCGCGAACACCGCCGTCACCGCCGCGAGCGCCCCCCGCATCCTGCTGCGCCGCCTCATCACGCGCTTCCCCTCGTCATCCGTGCGGCCACCCCTCGGCGACCGCGTACATATACGAACACGGCCAGGATCACGGCCATGGCGGCAGCCCCCGCGCCCGCGGCCGCAACGACGGCCCATCCTGCCCCTCCCGCACCGCCACTGTCTGCGGCCGCGGCCGAATCGCCCCGCTTGTCCGTCCCCGTGCCCTCCGCGCCGCCGCTCTTCCCGCCCGCCGGCCCCGTAACCGCCGCGGCGTCACGTCCCGGCCCGGAGCGTTTCTCGCCCAGCACCGCCACCCGCAGCACCACACCGATCTCCGGGTTCTCCGCGATCTCCGCGGCCCGGGCGCCCAGCGTCACCGAGATGTAGAAGTCGCCCCCGACGCGCACCGGCTGGACGTACGACCGGTTCTCGTAGCGGTTGGTCCAGGCGACCGGGACCCCGCCCATCCGGACCGCCGCGGGGCTGCCGTCGTACAGCGTGCTCGTGTGGAACTCGCCGCCCCCGTCGAGCGGGAAGCGGTCCGGCGTGTAGAGCCGGGTAGCGCCGTACGAGTACGTGGAGCCGGCCCGGTCCACCGTGGGCTCGTTCGCGAACTCGACGGCGTAGGAGACCTGCTGGCCCCAGCCCGCCGGGACCTTGTAGAAGAGGGTCTGCGAGGGCAGGACGCGGTCGCGCCACACGCCGGGGCCGAGCTCCCGCGCGTCGTTGAAGCCGGTGCCGCCCCGCACCTCGCGCGGATCGCCCGTGGGCAGCGCGGCCTCCCCGTCACCCTCGCCGTACTCCGTCTCCGACTGGGCGGGCGTCACCCCCTCCGCCAGTGGCGCCTCGGTCCCGTACACCAGCTCAAGGGGCCAACGCGCCGCGTCCGAGCCCTTCTTGCTCGTCCGCTCCACCACGAGCCGGTAGCGGCCCGCGGCGTCGCAGGCGCGGCCTCCGTCCGGCGAGGGGATCCGGGCGACGGCGGCGGTCAGCGGTACCGCGCCCTCCCGCTGCGAGAAGCGCTCGGTGTCCGTCGCGCAGGACCCGTCTCCGGTGTGCTCGATCCTGGTGGTCAGGGCGTCGAACGTGTCCACGGCCGCCCCCGGCTGCGGGACCGCCGTCGCGGCGAGGTCCGCCGTGGAGGCGGCGTCGAGGTCCATCGCGTAGTACCGCTTCTCGCCCGGCCCGATGGTGTCCAGGTACTGCCCGGGCCGCAGTACGGGTGCCCGGTCGGCCGTGTCCGCGCCCGTCACCCGGCGGCCCTTCAGCCGGTAGCCGTCCGCCGAGAGCCGTGCGGCGCGCTGGAGTTGACGGGCCAGCGCGTCGGCGTCCGGCGCGTCGTAATAACGGCCGTTCCCCGCACGCGCGATGCACTCCAGCTGTTCGCGGGCGGGGCCCTTCACCTGGAAGCCGACGGTGTCGATGCGCAGCCCGAGCCCTTCCCCGCCGAGCCGCTCGGCAACCTCGCAGGGCGCCGGCGCACCGCAGTTGTCCTCGCCGTCCGAGACCAGCAGGATCGTGCGCGTGCCGATGGCGCCGTCCGCCGGCTCGGGCAGGTCCTCGGCCGCCTTGCGGAGCGAGAGGCCGATGGGGGTGTCACCCCGGGGCCGTACGGCCCCGACCGCCCGCTTCAGCGCGCCCCGGTCCAGCGCGCGCACCGGGTGCGCGAGGCGGGTGTCCGTGCAGCCGTGCGGCCGGTCCGCGCCGTAGACCCGAAGCCCGGTCGGGAAGCCGTCCGGAAGGCCGTCCACCACCGTGGAGACGGCCGCGCGGGCGCTCTCCATCCGGGTGCGGCCGGTGCCGTCGTCGTCCCCCATGGAGCCGGATGAGTCGAGCACCATCACCAGACTGCCGTTGCCGCCGGACCGTGCGGCCGCCGGTGCCCCGTGGGCGGCCGGGGCCGCCGGGGCCGGCAGCGCGCCCGCCACCAGGGCGAACAGCGCCCCGCCGATCAGAATCCCTGCCCGCGCACCGCCGCGGTGATGACCTGTCCTCACCCGTGCCCCCTCGACCGAACAGCCAATGCCTTTGCTCACGCAAGCTATTGATTTGCTTGCGCGAACTCAAGAGCACAGCTGTCACGGTCCCGCAACAGCACGAAGCCCCGGCCGCGTCAGCGACCGGGGCTCGTACCAGGCTGTTCCGTCTCAGACACCCGAACCCGCGGGCACGGAGTCGGTCGCCTCCGTCCACAGATCCTGCTCGGCGCGATCCGCCTGGATCTGGCGGTACACGAGGAGCCCGCCGATGGCGGCCAGTGCGACCAGGAGAAGCTTCTTCACCGCGCGACCTCGTCCTTCGTTGGCGTAGGGGACTTCTGCCGCCCGACTATACACACCGGCCGATATCGACCGGTGACCTCCCCGCAACCCAATTGGCGCCTGCCGACGTGCGGCCGGCGCCCCTCTGTGCGTGCCCCTCGGAAGCCCTCACCGGAAGCCGGGACGGGCCGGTTGAACCATACGAGTGGTGTTCATCTGAAGATCGGCGTATGCGCGGCGTCGGTCCACGAAATCGCGGGCCGGATCCACATCATCGGAAAGGTAAGCAAACCGGACCACCCGAAAGTGAGGGGCCATGAGCACCGTCACGGCCAAGAACATCTGGACCGCCTTCGTCACCGCGTTCTTCGCACTCCTCGCGGCCCTGGGCTTCGCGAGCTCCGCCGCCACCGCCGCGCAGGCCACGACCACGAACACGAACACGGAGCCGGCGGTCACGGCCCACGAGCACACGCCCGCCGCCCGCGCAACAGCGACCGGACCTTCGGTGCGATGGACCCTTCCGCGTGACCGGGCGCTGCCGCCCACGATGAAGCAGCGCATCCGCGCCGAGGCCCACGGCTCCTCACCCGCCACCCGGCATCTGTCCGCGGACACCAAGAACACCGTGAACACCACGGGCTCCGCCCGCTCATCCCACGGCACCACGGCGCAGGACGGCTCGCTCCTCCCACCGTGACAGCGCCGCAGCACCTGATCCCCTGAGCCCCCGGGCCGGTTCACACCGGACGGGGGCTTTCCCGTGCGCCCGCGCGTTCACACACACCAGGCGTCGAGAAGGCGGTGGACCACTGTCGCGACCATCAGGGCCCCGGCTTCGCAGGGGCCCTGGCCCGCATCTAGTACCGCCTCCTGGCCGACAGGACCGGGACCGTCCTCGGCGCCCTCACGCAGACGCTGCGCAGCCGCCTGCGGCGTACGGCCACGAGATGACGCGCAACCTACTCACGTGAGTAGGTTGCGCAACGCCGAAGGCCCCCCACCGTTACCGGTGAGGGGCCTTCGTACTGGTGGGGCTAACAGGATTTGAACCTGTGGCCTCATCCTTATCAGGGATGCGCTCTAACCAACTGAGCTATAGCCCCGCCGCGCTTTTCCGTCGCGCTGACTTCTGAAGATTAGCGCACGTCGGGGCCAGTCCCAAAATCGATACCCGCAGGGCTACTCGTCCTCGGCCAGCGTGAGCTCGACGCCGCCCACGAAGCCCGCCGACAGGTTGTAGATGAAGGCTCCCAGCGTCGCCAGCGCGGTCGCCAGGACCACGTCGATCACCGCGATGACCGAGGTGAAGATCAGGACCCTGGGCAGCGACAGGAACGCCTGGAGGTCGAAGCCGTTGCCCTCGTTGGAACCGGTCGCCTCGCTGATGGTGCCGCCCACGGTGGAGAAGACGCCCATCGCGTCCATCACCATCCACAGGACCGCCGACGCCACCACCGTGCAGATGCCGAGCGCGATGGACAGCAGGAAGCTGACCTTCATCACCGACCACGGATCGGCCTTGGACACCCGCAGGCGCGCCTTACGGGTACGCGGAGTGGTGCGCGCCCCCGTCCGCGGCTTGCGGGCCGTCTGGGCCGGTCCCACGCCCTGCTGGGCACCGTAGGGCCGCCCACCGCCCTGGGTCCCGCCCGGAGGCGAGGGGTAAGCCTGCGGCGGGTGGTACGGGCCCGCCTGGCCGGGTGCGGGTTCCCGCTCGCCGGGCAGCGGCCCGGTCGCGTAACCCTCGTACTGGGGCTGAGGGCCCCGTGTATCCGTCACAGTGCCCCCTTGGGAGTCCGTGGCGGGGCCACGGGCACCGTTACCTCCGGCTCCGGAAGCGGCCGAACCGGCGCCCGTGGCTCCACTCACGCTCTACTCCTCGTGCTCCCCGGTCGAGGACGACGTGTCCTCGACATTGCTGTCGACCGTGCTGCCGGCGGCCTCGTCGGCCGTGGTCAGCTCGGTCGTACCGCCTTCGGCGTCGCTGTCGACGGGTCCGTCGACCTCGTCGGCCTCGCGGCCCGCCTCGGCGTTGCGGGCGATGCCGACGACGGCATCCCGCTTGCCCAGATTGATCAGTTGGACGCCCATGGTGTCACGGCCCGTCTCCCTGACTTCGTTGACTCGCGTACGAATCACACCACCGCCGAGCGTGATGGCGAGGATCTCGTCCGTCTCCTCGACCACCAGCGCGCCGACCAGCGAGCCCCTGTCCTCCACGATCTTGGCGGCCTTGATGCCGAGGCCACCGCGACCCTGGACGCGGTACTCGTCGACCGGGGTCCGCTTCGCGTACCCGCCGTCGGTTGCAGTGAACACGAAAGTACCGGGCCTGACGACATTCATCGAGAGCAGTTCGTCTCCCTCGCGGAAACTCATGCCCTTGACGCCCGAGGTGGCGCGGCCCATCGGCCGCAGCGCCTCGTCCGTCGCGGTGAACCTGATCGACTGGGCCTTCTTGCTGATGAGCAGCAGGTCGTCGTCGGCCGAGACCAGCTCCGCGCCGATCAGCTCGTCGTCGGCGCCGTCCGCGGTCTCCCGCAGGTTGATGGCGATGACGCCGCCGGAGCGGGGCGAGTCGTAGTCCTTCAGCGCGGTCTTCTTCACCAGGCCGCCCTGGGTGGCCAGGATCAGGTAGGGCGCCGCGTCGTAGTCGCGGATCGCCAGGATCTGCGCGATCTGCTCGTCCGGCTGGAAGGCCAGCAGGTTCGCCACGTGCTGGCCGCGCGCGTCCCGGCCGGCGTCCGGCAGTTCGTACGCCTTGGCCCGGTAGACCCGGCCCTTGTTGGTGAAGAACAGCAGCCAGTGGTGCGTCGTGGACACGAAGAAGTGGTCGACGATGTCGTCTTCCTTGAGCTTCGTGCCGCGCACGCCCTTGCCGCCGCGCTTCTGCGAGCGGTAGTCGTCCGTCTTGGTGCGCTTCACATAGCCGCCGCGGGAGATCGTGACGACGATGTCCTCCTCGGCGATCAGGTCCTCGATGGACATGTCGCCCTCGAAGGGCACCAGCTTGGAGCGCCGGTCGTCGCCGAACTTGTCGACGATCGCCGCCAGCTCCTCGCTGACGATCTGCCGCTGCCGCTCGGGCGAGGCCAGGATCGCGTTGTACTCGTTGATCTTCGCCTGGAGCTCGTCGTGCTCGGCGGTGATCTTCTGGTGCTCCAGCGCGGCCAGCCGGCGCAGCTGCATCTCCAGGATCGCGTTCGCCTGGAGCTCGTCGATCTCCAGCAGGCCCATCAGGCCCTCACGGGCGACCTCGACGGTCTGGCTGCGCCGGATGAGGGCGATGACCTCGTCGATGGCGTTCAGGGCCTTCAGCAGGCCGCGCAGGATGTGCGCGCGCTCCTCGGCCTTGCGCAGCCGGAACTTCGTGCGCCGGACGATGACCTCGATCTGGTGCGTCACCCAGTGGCGGATGAACGCGTCGATCGACAGGGTGCGCGGCACCCCGTCCACCAGCGCCAGCATGTTGGCGCCGAAGTTGGACTGCAGATCGGTGTGCTTGTACAGG
Organism: Streptomyces sp. NPDC097595; assembly: GCF_044761525.1. Lineage (NCBI taxonomy): Bacteria > Bacillati > Actinomycetota > Actinomycetes > Kitasatosporales > Streptomycetaceae > Streptomyces > Streptomyces sp. NPDC097595. The sequence continues at coordinate 36,532 of NZ_JBIWCN010000020.1, forward strand.
TTGTTCAGGACGACCTTGGCGACCGCGTCCCGCTTCAGTACGACGACCAGGCGCTGGCCGGTACGCGAGGAGGTCTCGTCGCGCACGTCGGCGATGCCGCCGACCTTGCCGTCCTTCACCAGGTCGGCGATCTTCTGCGCGAGGTTGTCGGGGTTGGTCTGGTACGGAAGCTCCGTGACGACCAGGCACTGGCGGTTCTGGATCTCCTCGACCGCCACGACCGCGCGCATCGTGATCGAGCCACGGCCCGTGCGGTACGCCTCCTCGATGCCCTTGCGGCCGACGACCAGCGCGCCGGTGGGGAAGTCCGGACCCTTGATCCGCTCGATCAGGGCGTCCAGCAGCTCCTCCTGCGAGGCCTCCGGGTTCTCCAGGTACCACTGGGCGCCGGACGCGACCTCGCGCAGGTTGTGCGGCGGGATGTTGGTCGCCATGCCGACCGCGATGCCCGCGGAGCCGTTGACCAGCAGGTTCGGGAAGCGCGCCGGGAGGACCGTCGGCTCCTGGTTGCGGCCGTCGTAGTTGTCCTGGAAGTCGACGGTCTCCTCGTCGATGTCCCGGACCATCTCCATGGACAGCGGCATCATCTTGCACTCGGTGTACCGCATGGCGGCGGCCGGGTCGTTGCCCGGGGAACCGAAGTTGCCGTTGGAGTCCACCAGCGGCATGCGCATCGACCAGGGCTGGGCCAGGCGGACCAGGGCGTCGTAGATCGAGGAGTCGCCGTGCGGGTGGTACGTACCCATGACGTCACCGACGACACGGGCGCACTTGTAGAAGCCCTTCTCGGGCCGGTAGCCGCCGTCGTACATCGCGTACAGCACCCGGCGGTGGACGGGCTTGAGGCCGTCCCGCACGTCGGGCAGCGCACGCGAGACGATGACGGACATTGCGTAGTCGAGGTAGGAGCGCTGCATCTCCGTCTCGAGCCCGACGGGCTCGACACGCATACCCACGCCCTCGACGGGCGGAACCTCTTCGGGCGTCACGGGTGCGGGGGTGTTCTCGTCGGCCATTGCTGGTCAAAGTCCTTTCGCGCTGCGGCTTGCTTGTACGGCCGACTCAGATGTCGAGGAAGCGGACGTCCTTGGCGTTGCGCTGGATGAACGAGCGCCGCGCCTCCACGTCCTCACCCATGAGCACCGAGAACAGGTCGTCGGCCTGCGCCGCGTCGTCCAGCGTGACCTGGCCGAGCACCCGGTGGTCGACGTCCATCGTGGTGACGCGCAGCTCCTCGGCGTTCATCTCACCGAGACCCTTGAAGCGCTGGATCGAGTCTTCCCTGATCCGCTTGCCGTTCTGCTTGCCGAGCTCCACGAGGGCGTCGCGCTCACGGTCCGAGTACGCGTACTCGAAGTCGTCGCGGCCCCACTTGATCTTGTACAGAGGGGGGCGCGACAGGTAGACGTGGCCGGCCTCGACCAGCGGACGCATGAAGCGGAACAGGAACGTCAGCAGCAGGGTGTTGATGTGCTGGCCGTCGACGTCGGCGTCCGCCATCAAGATGATCTTGTGATAGCGGAGCTTCTCGATGTCGAAGTCCTCGTGGACCCCGGTGCCGAACGCCGAGATCAGCGCCTGGACCTCGGTGTTCTGGAGGATCTTGTCGACCCGGGCCTTCTCGACGTTCAGGATCTTGCCGCGGATCGGCAGGATCGCCTGGTACATCGGGTTGCGGCCGGACTTGGCCGAGCCGCCTGCGGAGTCACCCTCGACGATGAAGATCTCGCACTTGGTGGGGTCGTTCGACTGGCAGTCGCTGAGCTTGCCGGGGAGCGAGGCGCTCTCCAGCAGCCCCTTGCGCCGGGTCAGGTCGCGCGCCTTGCGGGCCGCCACACGGGCGGTCGAGGCGGCGATGCCCTTGCGGATGATGTCGGCCGCCTCGTTGGGGTTGCGGTCGAACCAGTCCGTCAGCTGCTCGTGGACGACCTTCTGCACGAAGGTCTTGGCCTCCGTGTTGCCCAGCTTGGTCTTCGTCTGGCCCTCGAACTGCGGCTCGCCCAGCTTCACCGAGATGATCGCCGTCAAACCCTCGCGGACGTCCTCACCGGTGAGGTTGTCGTCCTTCTCGCGGAGCAGCTTCTTGTCGCGGGCGTACCGGTTGACCAGCGAGGTCAGCGCCGCGCGGAAGCCTTCCTCGTGCGTACCGCCCTCATGCGTGTGAATCGCGTTGGCGAAGGAGTAGACACCCTCGCTGTACTGCGTGTTCCACTGCATGGCGATCTCGACCGAGAGCAGCCGGTCCTTGTCCTCGGCCTCGATGTCGATCACCGACTGGTGGATGACATCGCCCTTGCGGGAGTTGAGGTACTTGACGAAGTCGACGATGCCGTTCTCGTAGTGGTACGTGACCGAGCGGGCCACTTCCTCCTCGGGAACCTCCACCGCCTCGGCGCTGTCCGCACCGGCCGTCGCCTTCGCCGACTCGCGCTCGTCGGTCAGCTTGAGGGTGAGGCCCTTGTTGAGGAAGGCCATCTCCTGGAAGCGGCGCGAGAGCGTCTCGAAGGAGTACTCGGTCGTCTCGAAGATGTCGCCGTCGGCCCAGAAGGTGACGCTGGTGCCGGTCTCGTCGGTCTCCTCGTTACGCGCCAGCGGGGCGGTCGGGACACCGAACTTGTAGTCCTGGGTCCAGCGGTACCCGTCGGTCTTCACCTCGACGGCCACCCGTGTGGACAGGGCGTTGACGACGGAGACACCGACGCCGTGCAGACCACCGGAGACGGCGTAGCCGCCGCCGCCGAACTTGCCGCCCGCGTGCAGGACGGTGAGGACGACCTCGACGGCGGGCTTGCCCTCGGACGGCACGATGCCGACGGGGATGCCACGGCCGTTGTCGATCACGCGCACCCCGCCGTCGGCGAGGATCGTGACGTCGATGGTGTCCGCGTGCCCGGCCATGGCCTCGTCGACCGAGTTGTCCACGACCTCCTGCACGAGGTGGTGGAGACCGCGCTCACCGGTCGAGCCGATGTACATGCCAGGCCGCTTGCGGACCGCGTCCAGACCCTCCAGCACGGTGATCGCGCTGGCGTCGTACGAGGACTGAGCCTCGGCCGGGACGGGAGCGGCGCCGCCCTCGCCCTGGGTGGACGGAATGTTCTCGTTGGGGTTGCCGGAATCGGCCACGAAGCGCCCTTTCTGGCACAGCACAGGCCGTTCTCCGGGCAGGCGGGAGCGGCTGCGTCGTTCGGCTTGTATCGACGAATCCCGCAAGACGCGGGATTGTTCATCAGTCTACCGGTAGCACCGACCCGAATGGGGGTTTGCGGGCACCTGAGTACGCATGTGCCGCCCTGAATGAGCGGCTGACGACTCCCCATATTCGGGACGGGGCCTCAAGGGGCTCACGCAGGCGTTGAGCGCTTCGGCCTGTCAGCCCTCCACTACGGTGAGGGACGCCCGCTCACCACCATCCGGTTTCACGTGCCACGCAATGGGCTCCCCGGACAGCCTGGACCCGGCCCAGGTCCGGCTGCGGATGCGAAAAGCCCAGGTCGCGGCGGGTCAGCCGTAGGTGTCGCCCGGGCCCGTGCTCCCCGGGGCACGCAGCGGGCCGAACCGGTGCTGCGGACCGCCGGGACCCAGCACCTTGATCATCCGCACCGTGCCGTTGCCCAGGTCCGCGTTGAGCCGGGCCACCAGCTGGGGAGCCAGCAGCCGCAGCTGCGTCGCCCAGGCCGTCGAATCGCACTGCACCGTCAGCACCCGCTGGTCCGGCTCCTCGTCATACCGCACGGGCACACAGTGCAGGGCGAGGTCGTCACCGACGATCTGCGGCCAGCGGCCCATCACCCCGCCCACCGCCGCCGGGGTCTCCCAGCCGCGCTCGGTGATCAGCCGGTTGATCGCGGCGCCCAGCGGCAACGGATCGCGGCCGTCCCGCCGCGCCCCGGAGCGCAGCCCGCCGCCGCGCCTGGCCTGCTTCTTCTGCTGCGCCGCCTCACCGCGCGCCCGCGCCTGCTCCTTCGCCGCGCGCAGGGCGACCCGGGCCAGGTCCACACCGGACGGCTCCGCCGGCTTCGCCCGGTCCTCGCCGCCCGGGGCCTTCCCCTCACCGTCGCCGCTCACACCCGCTCCACCTCGCCGGCGGACACCGCGTACCGCGTCCCCGCGAGCGCCCCTGGCACGTCGTCGTCCACCGCCGCGGTCACCAGCACCTGCTCGGCCGGCGCCACCAGCTCGGCCAGCCGCTCCCTGCGGCGGGCGTCCAGCTCGGCGAAGACGTCGTCCAGCACCAGCACCGGTTCATTGCCCTCGCCGCGCAGCAGCTCGTACGAGGCGAGGCGCAGCGCCAGCGCGTACGACCAGGACTCCCCGTGGCTCGCGTATCCCTTGGCGGGCATTCCGCGCAGGCCGAGCACCAGGTCGTCGCGGTGCGGGCCGACCAGCGTCACGCCGCGCTCGATCTCCTGCTTGCGGACCCCGGCCAGGGCCTCGATGAGCTGCTCGTACAGCTCCTCGCGCGTGCGCGCGAGGCCGGTCTCGCCGCCGACGGAGCCGCGGTAGTCCAGCGCCACCGGGCCGCCGCCGGGCGCCACGTCCCCGTACGCCTTGTCGGCCAGCGGCTGGAGCGTGGCGATCAGGTCCAGGCGCTGGGCCAGCAGCTCCGCGCCCACCCCGGCCAGATGCTGGTCCCACACGTCGAGCGTCGACAGGTCCAGGGAGCGCCCGCCGTGTCTGCGGGCCATCGCGGCGGACTTCAGCAGGGTGTTCCGCTGCTTGAGCACGCGCTCGTAGTCGGAGCGCACCCCGGCCATCCGCGGCGACCGCGCGGTGACCAGCTCGTCCAGGAACCGCCGTCGCTCGCCGGGGTCGCCCTTGACCAGGGCCAGGTCCTCCGGCGCGAACAGCACCGTCCGTACGATGCCGAGCACGTCACGGGGTCTGACCTGCGACGATCTATTGATCCGGGCGCGGTTCGCCCGGCCCGGGTTGAGTTCGAGTTCGACCAGCTGTGAGCGTTCGCCCTGGGTGACGGCGGCCCTGATCACCGCGCGCTCGGCGCCCATGCGGACGAGCGGGGCGTCGGAGGAGACGCGATGGCTGCCGAGCGTGGCGAGATAGCCGACGGCCTCCACCAGATTCGTCTTGCCCTGGCCGTTGGCGCCCACGAACACGGTGACGCCCGGGTCGAGGGACACCTCGGCCCGGGCGTACGAGCGGAAGTCGGCCAGCGACAGATGCGTGACGTGCATGATGTGCGCCGACCTTCCCGGCTTCCTGCTCCGTGCTCCTGCGGCGGGAGGGGCGGTCGGCCCCTCCCGCTCCTCGTTGCGGGGTTACTTCTTGTTCTCGACCGCGTGGCCGCCGAACTGGTTGCGCAGCGCGGCGATCATCTTCATCTGCGGGGAGTCGTCCTGGCGCGAGGCGAAGCGCGCGAAGAGCGAGGCCGTGATCGCGGGCAGCGGCACCGCGTTGTCGATGGCGGCCTCCACCGTCCAGCGGCCCTCGCCCGAGTCGGCCGCGTAGCCGCGGAGCTTGTCGAGGTGCTCGTCGTCGTCCAGGGCGTTGACCGCCAGGTCGAGCAGCCAGGAACGGATGACCGTGCCCTCCTGCCAGGAGCGGAAGACCTCGCGCACGTCGGTGACGGAGTCGACCTTCTCCAGGAGTTCCCAGCCCTCGGCGTACGCCTGCATCATGGCGTACTCGATGCCGTTGTGGACCATCTTGGCGAAGTGGCCGGCGCCGACCTTGCCCGCGTGGACCGCGCCGAAGTCGCCCTCGGGCTTCAGGGCGTCGAAGACCGGCTGGACCTTCGCCACGTCCTCGGCGTCGCCGCCGTACATGAGCGCGTAGCCGTTCTCCAGGCCCCAGACGCCGCCGGAGACGCCGCAGTCGACGAAGCCGATGCCCTTGGCGCGCAGCTCCTCGGCGTGCTTCTCGTCGTCGGTCCAGCGGCTGTTCCCGCCGTCCACGACGATGTCGCCGGGCGAGAGGAGCTCGGCCAGCTCGTCCACGGTGGACTGGGTCGCGGCTCCGGCCGGGACCATCACCCATACGACCCGGGGGCCCTTGAGGCTGCCCACAAGCTCTTCCAGGCTGTGGACGTCGGCGACATCCGGGTTGCGGTCGTAACCGATGACGGTGTGGCCTGCGCGGCGGATGCGCTCGCGCATGTTGCCGCCCATCTTGCCGAGGCCGACGAGACCGAGCTCCATCAGAGATTCCTTAGCGTTGTGCCGATTCGTACCCGCATCCGAGCCTACGCCCGGAAGGGGACAGGACGCCGGGCGTGCTCGGCGCTGAACACGCCCGTCGGGCCCCACCGGGCGGGGCCGGGGAGGGTCAGCCGGAGAGGCGGACCGGCATGATCAGGTACTTGTACGCGTCGTCCGCCTCGGCGTCCACGGCCGGGCGGCCGCTGAGCAGCGCCGGCTTGGTGGAGGTCGTGAACGAGAGCTGGGCGACCGGGGAGTCGATGGCGCTGAGGCCGTCGAGCAGGAAGGTCGGGTTGAAGGCGATCGAGATGTCGTCGCCCTCCAGCACGGCGTCGACCCTTTCCACAGCCTGTGCGTCGTCGCTGGAGCCGGCCTCCAGGATCAGGACGCCCTGCTCGAAGGTCAGCCGGACCGGGGTGTTGCGCTCGGCCACCAGGGCGACGCGCTTGACGGCCTCCACAAAGGGGGCGGTCTCGATCACCGCGACCGAGTTGAACTCGGTGGGGAAGAGCGTCCGGTACTTCGGCAGGTCGCCTTCGAGCAGTCGGGTGGTGGTACGCCGTCCGGCGCCCTCGAACCCGATGAGCCCCTCGCCCGCGCCGGAGCCGGACAGCGCCAGGGTGACCGTGTCACCGCTGGTGAGGGCCTTGGCGGTGTCCAGCAGCGTCTTGGCGGGCACCAGGGCGACGGCGGAAGCCTCCGGGTCCTCCGGCTTCCAGAGGAACTCGCGGACCGCGAAGCGGTAGCGGTCGGTGGAGGCGAGGGTGACGGTGTCGCCCTCGATCTCGATGCGGACGCCGGTCAGGACGGGGAGCGTGTCGTCGCGGCCCGCGGCGATGGCGACCTGGGCGGCGGCGGAGGCGAAGACCTCACCGGGCACGGTGCCGGTCGCGGTCGGCATCTGCGGGAGCGCCGGGTACTCCTCCACAGGAAGGGTGTGGAGTGTGAATCGCGAGGAGCCGCAGGAGACGGTCGCCCGTACACCGTCTGTGGAGATCTCCACCGGTCGGTTGGGCAGGGCGCGGCAGATGTCGGCGAGCAGCCGGCCGGAGACGAGGACGGTGCCGTCCTCCTCGACCTCGGCCTCCACCGAGACCCGGGCCGAGACCTCGTAGTCGAAGCTGGAGAAGCTGAGCGCGCCGTCCTCGGCCTTCAGCAGAAGGCCCGCGAGAACGGGCGCCGGCGGACGGGCCGGAAGGCTGCGGGCCACCCAGGCCACCGCCTCCGCGAGTACATCGCGCTCCACCCGGATCTTCACCGGAACCGCCTCCTGCTGTTTTCGCCCTGTCGGCCTTCGTCGTCGTCGGCCTTCGTCGTCTGGTCGGGTCGCTCCGCCGATGACAGGGGGAGGACGCCGGGGACCAGTCTGACGCACCGCACCGACACTCGTTGCTGCTCGGGGTCAAATCGCGGCGAGCGGCCCGGAGCGCTCCGAGGGCGAGTTGTGCACAGGGCCCACTTCGAAACGGATTCCGGGCTAACTATGGGTGGTGGTAGTAGTAGGCCCTGTGGAAACCGTGGATAACCCCGTTTTCGCAGCTCAGAGCCTGTTTTTTATCCACCGACCCTGTGGGTGGAACCGGTGGACAACCCGGACTTTCTGTGGACAGCCGGAAGTTGTGCACAACCCGTACACAGGGGAGGGCAGTTTCTCCCCAGGTCTGTCCCCAGCTTTACCCCCGTTCCCCACAGGCCAACCCTGCCTCTTGGTGTGACGCCTTTCACTCGGGCCGGTGACGGGGCCTGTCGTGTTGCCGAACAGTGGACAGCGATGTGGAGAAGCGCCCTCCTGCTGGGGAAAACGGCCTCAGACCTGTGGGCAGTCGGTGGACAACCTTGAGCGCGGCCTGTGGATGAAAATCTTGTCCACAGCCTGTGGATCATCGTTGACCACAAATCCCCAACCCGCTGAGCTGGCCCGATGTCCTCCCGAAGGTTCTGCCTGTGGATGCAGTATGGACAACTTTTGGATCCCCAGGCTGTGGAGGGAAAAAAGTGCCCGGATCTGTGGAGAACACCCGTGACCTCCCGATTAATCGAACAGAGCAGGGCCTCCGGGAGCGGACCCGGTGGACGGCCGGCCGGCGTCCGGAGCCGCGCGAAGGGGGTTGCGAGCCGCTCTTTGGGGAACACGAAAGGGCGCTGTGCGGACTCCTGACGAGTCCGCACAGCGCCCTTCGGGCACGTGCGGGGATCGGCGCGGGGCGCCGTCAGCCGTTCTTGATGCGGTTGGTGAGCTCGGTGACCTGGTTGTAGATGGAGCGCCGCTCCGCCATCAGCGCCCGGATCTTGCGGTCCGCGTGCATCACCGTCGTATGGTCCCGGCCGCCGAACTGCGCGCCGATCTTCGGCAGCGAGAGATCGGTCAGCTCGCGGCACAGGTACATGGCGATCTGCCGGGCCGTCACCAGCACCCGGCTGCGCGACGATCCGCAGAGGTCTTCCACCGTCAGGCCGAAGTAGTCCGCGGTCGCCGCCATGATGGCGGACGCCGTGATCTCGGGGGCCGTGTCCTCGCCCCCCGGGATCAGGTCCTTCAGCACGATCTCCGTGAGCCCCAGGTCCACGGGCTGCCGGTTGAGGCTCGCGAAGGCCGTCACCCGGATGAGTGCGCCCTCCAGCTCACGGATGTTGCGCGAGATGCGGGAGGCGATGAACTCCAGCACCTCCGGAGGGGCGTTGAGCTGCTCCTGCACCGCCTTCTTGCGCAGGATCGCGATCCGGGTCTCCAGCTCGGGAGGCTGTACGTCGGTGGTCAGCCCCCACTCGAAACGATTCCGCAACCGGTCCTCCAGAGTGACCAGTTGCTTCGGCGGCCGGTCGGAGGACAGCACGATCTGCTTGTTGGCGTTGTGCAGCGTGTTGAAGGTGTGGAAGAACTCCTCCTGCGTCGACTCCTTGCTCGCCAGGAACTGGATGTCGTCCACGAGAAGGATGTCGACATCGCGGTACCGCTTGCGGAAGGTGTCGCCCTTGCCGTCGCGGATCGAGTTGATGAACTCGTTGGTGAACTCCTCGGAGCTCACGTACCGCACCCGGGTGCCCGGGTAGAGGCTCCGCGCGTAGTGCCCGATGGCATGCAGCAGGTGGGTCTTGCCGAGGCCCGACTCCCCGTAGACGAACAGCGGGTTGTACGCCTTCGCGGGCGCCTCGGCCACCGCCACGGCCGCGGCGTGCGCGAAGCGGTTCGAGGCCCCGATGACGAAGGTGTCGAAGAGGTACTTGGGGTTCAGCCGGGCGTGCGGCTCGCCGGGGCCGGGGGCCGGTGCGGGCTGTGCGCCCATCGGGCCCGGGGCTCCGCCGTGGCGGCCGGTGCCGGGGCCGGGGCGGTGCTGCGGCTCCGGGAGCTCGGGGCGCTCGGAGCGGGTGCGCTCGGTGTGCTGGGGCTCGTACCCCTGGCGCTCGGGTGGCTGCTGTCGGTAGTCGTGCTGCGGGGGGCGGCCGCCGCCGTACGGCTCGCGCCACTGGTCGGCGGACGGTTCGCGGTCCTGGAATCCGCCGAGCCGGGGCTGCTGCCAGGACAGGTCCTCCTGGGTGCGCGGCCAGGCGCCGGGCTCCGGTCGCTGCTGCTGGTAGTCCGGGTAGGCGGGCCGCGCGGTGGGCATGCCGTCGTCCGCGGGCCGGCTCCCGTAGCCGTCGTACGCGTCGCCGTGCCGGCCCTCGTCGTGCTGCGGGCCCTGGTAGCGGTGGGGCGGCTGGGGGGACTGGTGCATCGGCGGCGCCGGCGGGCCCGACGGCTCGCCGGCGGAGTCGTCGACCGTGATCGCGATCCGGATGGGGCGCCCGCACTCGCGGCTCAGCGTCTCGCTGATGAGGGGGGCGAGGCGGCCTTCGAGGACCCGCTTGCCCCATTCATTGGGGACGGCGAGGAGCGCGGTGTCGGCGACCAGGGCGAGCGGCTGGCAGCGCTCGATCCACTGCTTGTCCTTCGGCTCGATGCCCTGCTGCCCCTCCCCGAGGAGCTGCTCCAGCACTCGCGGCCACACTGCGGCAAGATCGGCAGGTACGTCAGCCACAGGGCACGCTCTCTCGCTGGTCCCACGAATGTGTGGTTCTCGGGACGGTATGGGTCGGGGTGGGTGAGGACCGGCAGGCGGGAAGAAAAAGAACCGGAGTTCAGCCACGGTAGTCAGCCCGACCCGCGACGTTCAAGTCGTTGTCCACAGCCTGTGCACAATGGGGGGCCCGACAGGGTCGGTTTGACCGGATGGCGTAGCCGCGCGTACCGTGACCAGGTCGAGTTGTCGATGGCTGCTGCCGCCTGCCTCCGATGGGCAAAGATCACAATCTGTGATTGTGAATGCGGTGCACTAGGGCGTTTACGCGAGTCTCTCGTGGGCGCACGGTGACAGCCAGGCGATGTCCCGCCAACACACGAGTCATTTCTGGAGCCCCCGAGTGAGCAAGCGCACCTTCCAGCCGAACAACCGTCGTCGCGCGAAGACCCACGGCTTCCGGCTGCGTATGCGCACCCGTGCCGGCCGCGCGATTCTCGCGTCCCGCCGTAGCAAGGGTCGCGCCAGCCTGTCCGCCTGATCGCGTACAGGTCGTCATGACGTGCTGCCTTCCGAGAATCGGCTGAGGCGGCGCGAGGACTTCGCGACCGCGGTACGACGAGGACGCCGGGCCGGTCGCCCGCTCCTCGTCGTCCATCTACGAAGCGGTGCAACCGACCCGCACGTGCCTGGGGAGAACGTTCCCCCGCCGCGTGCGGGTTTCGTTGTCAGCAAAGCCGTGGGTGGTGCGGTCGTCCGCACAGCGGTGAAGCGCAGGCTTCGCCACCTGGTCCGAGAACGGCTCGCCCTGCTTCCCCCCGGTAGCCTGGTTGTCGTACGAGCGTTGCCCGGAGCGGGCGACGCCGGCCATGAACAGCTGGCCCGAGACCTGGACGCCGCCTTGCAGCGGCTGCTGGGAGGGGGCGTGCGATGAAGTACCCGCTGCTGGCTCTCATCAAGCTGTATCAGTGGACGATCAGCCCGCTTCTCGGGCCTGTCTGCCGTTACTACCCGTCGTGTTCCCACTATGGATATACGGCGATCGACCGGCACGGAGCGATCAAGGGAACGGCGCTGACAGCCTGGCGCATCCTGAGATGCAATCCGTGGTCACCCGGCGGCGTGGACTACGTACCACCACGCAAACGTCCGCGTTGGCACGAACTGCTGCGCAGCGCCATACGCGGCAGCAAGGGCGGGGACTCCGCCGCTGACGTGCCTCCCGGGGGTTCGGCCACCGAGCCTCCGAGTTCGGCCGCAGAGACTTCGCCCAATGCTCAAGGAGCCTGATTAGTGGACACGATTGCCAGTCTGTTCAGCTTCATCACGTGGCCCGTCTCCTGGGTCATCGTCCAGTTCCACAAGTTGTACGGGGCGATCTTCGGCCCCGACACGGGATGGGCCTGGGGTCTGTCCATCGTGTCCCTCGTGGTGCTCATCCGCATCTGTCTGATCCCGCTGTTCGTCAAGCAGATCAAGTCGACGCGGAACATGCAGTTGCTCCAGCCGAAGATGAAGGCGATCCAGGAGCGCTACAAGAGCGACAAGCAGCGTCAGTCCGAAGAGATGATGAAGCTGTACAAGGAGACGGGTACCAACCCGCTCTCCTCGTGCCTGCCGATCATCGCGCAGTCGCCGTTCTTCTTCGCGCTATACCACGTGCTCTCCGCGATCGCCTCGAACAAGAAGATCGGCGTCATCGACCAGTCGCTGCTGGACAGCGCCCGTCAGGCCCACATCTTCGGTGCTCCGCTGGCCGCCAAGTTCATGGACAGCGCGGAGAAGGTCGACGCCCTCGGCGCTTCGCTGACCGACGTCCGGGTCGTCACCGCGATCATGATCGTGATGATGTCGGCCTCGCAGTTCTTCACGCAGCGCCAGCTGATGACGAAGAACGTCGACCTGACGGTCAAGACGCCGTACATGCAGCAGCAGAAGATGCTGATGTACATCTTCCCGCTGATCTTCGCGGTCATGGGCATCAACTTCCCCGTCGGTGTCCTCGTCTACTGGCTCACCACGAACGTCTGGACCATGGGTCAGCAGATGTACGTGATCAACCAGAACCCGACGCCGGGCAGCAAGGCCCAGGAGCAGTACCTCGGACGCGTGCTGAAGAGCGTCACGACGCACGGCGAGGTCCGTGGCCGGACCCGGCGCAACACCGTCAAGCGGATCGTGGCCAAGGGACCGGACCGCAATGACATCGAGCGGAAGTTCGTCGTCGGACTGGCCAAGCTGGGGCTCGCTCCCCAGGAGGACGGCTCGGTGGCCAAGAGCGACACCGCCGTCGCCGAGGCCGAGGGCGGAGCCCAGCAGCGCCGTCAGCAGCCCAAGCGGCAGACGAAGTCGCAGCGCCAGACCGGTGCGGCCCACCAGGGCGGAGCCAGGGACGACGACTCCGACGAGCCGGCGCCCAAGCCTTCCCTGAAGAAGAGCACCGCGCAGGACGACAAGTCGAAGCCGGCGGGCAAGACCGCGTCCGGCTCCTCACGCCAAGCCAAGTCCGGACAGCGCAAGGGCCCGCAGCGGCCCAAGCACCCGTCCAAGAAGTAAGAAGGAGTCCATCCGTGACGGAAGGCACCATCTCCACGGCCGCTGAGGGCAGCGACACCCTGACCCGCCTTGAGCAGGAAGGGGAGATCGCAGCGGACTACCTTGAGGGGCTGCTCGACATCGCCGACCTCGACGGTGACATCGACATGGACGTCGAGGCGGACCGGGCCGCGGTCTCGATCATCAGCGACTCGGCGCGCGAGCTGCAGAAGCTCGTGGGGCGCGACGGCGAGGTCCTGGAGGCGCTCCAGGAGCTGACGCGGCTCGCCGTGCACCGGGAGACCGGTGACCGGAGCCGTCTGATGCTGGACATCGCCGGGTTCCGGGCCAAGAAGCGCACGGAGCTCGCCGAGCTGGGTGCCAAGGCGGCGGACGAGGTCAAGAGCACCGGTGAGCCGGTGAAGCTGGACCCGATGACGCCGTTCGAGCGCAAGGTCGTGCACGACGCGGTCGCCGCCGCGGGCCTGCGCAGCGAATCGGAGGGCGAGGAGCCGCAGCGCTTCGTCGTCGTCCTGCCGGCCTGACCGGCTCCTTACCTGTCGGCCCCGTCTGTTCGCAGGCGGGGCCGATCTTTGTCAGCCTGATAGACAGCCACCATGGTGCGTAGTGCGGTATGGAAGGACGGTCCCCCGTGACGGAGGAAGTAGCGCTTCCCCAGGCGCCCGACGAGGCTCGGGAAGTATTCGGTGAGTGCTTTCCCGAGGCTGTCCGGTACGCGGAACTGCTGGCGGACGCGGGGGTCACACGCGGTCTGATCGGGCCGCGCGAGGTTCCGCGTCTGTGGGAGCGGCACCTGCTGAACTGCGCGGTGCTCTCCGAGGTCGTTCCCGAGGGGGTCACGGTCTGCGATGTGGGGTCCGGGGCCGGGCTCCCGGGCATTCCCCTGGCGCTGGTGCGCCCGGACCTGAAGATCACCCTCCTGGAACCGCTGCTGCGGCGGACGAACTTCCTCCAGGAGGTCGTGGAACTGCTGGGGCTCGATCATGTGACGGTGGTCCGGGGCCGGGCCGAGGAGGTACTCGGTTCCCTGCAACCGGTGCATGTGGTGACCGCCCGGGCGGTGGCCCCGCTGGACCGGCTGGCCGGCTGGGGTGTGCCCTTGCTGCGTCCGTACGGCGAGATGCTCGCGCTCAAGGGCGACACCGCCGAGGAGGAGATCAACGGTGCTCGGGCCGCGCTCAGCAAGCTGGGTGTGGTGGACACCGAGGTGCTGCATGTCGGCGAGGGCGTGGTCGACCCGACGTCCACCGTGGTCCGCGTGGTGGTCGGCGAGAGCCCGGGCGGTGTGAGGTTCGCCGCAAAGCGAGCCAAGGCAGCCCGGACCAGCCGGACGCGTCGTCGTCGCTGAGCCCTTCGCGGAGTGTCGTGTCTCCGTAGCTACGCTGCGGAGGCATCGTGTTTCACGTGAAACGTCGTTCTCTGCTGCATGGAATCATCGGCCGCGGTCATGAGGCGGCCGCCCCTCCCCATCGCAGGCCCGTTAGGGCTACGGAGTTGTCCACAGAAGTGGTTTCATCCACAGAAGAGCGGGCCTCGCTGGTTCACGACCCCGAAACCATGACAGGCTCTGCTCATTGCGAGCCTGAAGTCGAGGAGAGTGAATCCTTGCGGTCCGACGCCAACATCGCGGGGCCGATGACCGATCCGGTCCCCGGCCCCCGAACCGAGTCGGTGGGGAACGGTGTTTCACGTGAAACACCGCCGCCGATGGACGACACACCCATCGGTCGTGCGGCCCAGCTGGCAGTGGAGGCCCTTGGCCGAGCCGGCGAGGGGCTGCCACGGCCCGAGCAGACCCGCGTCATGGTCGTGGCCAACCAGAAGGGCGGGGTGGGCAAGACCACCTCGACGGTCAACCTCGCCGCGTCGCTGGCACTGCACGGGGCACGGGTCCTGGTGGTGGACCTGGACCCGCAGGGCAACGCCTCGACGGCTCTGGGCATCGATCATCACGCCGAAGTTCCCTCGATCTATGACGTTCTGGTGGAGAGCAGGCCGCTCTCCGACGTGGTTCAGCCCGTCCCGGACGTCGAAGGTCTCTTCTGCGCCCCGGCCACCATCGATCTCGCCGGTGCGGAGATCGAGCTGGTGTCGCTGGTGGCGCGGGAGAGTCGACTCCAGCGCGCCATCCAGGCGTATGAGCAGCCGCTGGATTACATCCTGATCGACTGCCCGCCCTCGCTGGGCCTGCTGACGGTCAACGCACTGGTGGCCGGTGCGGAGGTGCTGATCCCCATTCAGTGCGAGTACTACGCGCTGGAGGGGCTCGGACAGCTCCTGCGGAATGTCGAGCTGGTACGGGGGCACCTCAACCCCGATCTCCATGTCTCGACCATCCTGCTCACCATGTACGACGGCCGGACCCGGCTGGCGTCGCAGGTGGCGGAAGAGGTTCGCAGCCACTTCGGCAAGGAGGTGCTGAGGACCAGCATCCCCCGGTCTGTTCGCATCTCCGAGGCTCCGAGTTACGGGCAGACCGTGCTCACGTACGACCCCGGGTCCAGCGGGTCGCTGTCGTACCTCGAAGCGGCTCGCGAGATCGCGCTGCGAGGGGTTGGGGTCCACTACGAGGGACAGCACGCCCACACGGGCGGTTCGATCAGTCAGCAGAGCAATTCGGAGGGGATCCAGTGAGTGAGCGTCGTCGAGGGTTGGGGCGAGGGCTCGGTGCCCTGATCCCAGCCGCTCCGCAGGAGAAGCAGCTGTCGTCCGCCGGTTCCGGGGCTTCCTCGCCCGTACTGACCACGGAGCGGGGTGTGGCCGCTGCCAAGGTGACCACGCTCGGGGCCAATCCCGTCGTGCCCGAGCCGAGCTCGCCGGTTTCGGGGACCGAGCCGACGGTCTCGGCCGATGTGGCCGGGGCGTACTTCGCCGAGGTGCTGCTCGACTCCATCACGCCGAACCCGCGTCAGCCGCGTGAGGTCTTTGATGAGGACGCGCTGGCGGAGCTGGTCACCTCCATCAAGGAGGTCGGTCTTCTCCAGCCGGTCGTGGTCCGCAAGATCGGGGCCGACCGCTTCGAGCTCATCATGGGCGAGCGCCGCTGGCGGGCCTGCCGCGAGGCGGGTCTGGAGCGCATCCCGGCGATTGTCCGGGCCACGGACGACGAGAAGCTTCTCCTGGACGCCCTCCTGGAGAACCTGCATCGGGCTCAGCTGAACCCGCTGGAGGAGGCGGCCGCCTACGACCAGCTGCTCAAGGACTTCAAGTGCACGCATGACCAGCTGGCGGACCGGATCGGCCGTTCCCGGCCGCAGGTGTCCAACACCCTGCGTCTGCTGAGGCTCTCCCCTCCGGTGCAGCGCAGGGTCGCCGCCGGGGTGCTGTCGGCGGGTCACGCGCGTGCCCTGCTGTCGGTGGACGACTCCGAGGAGCAGGACAAGCTGGCCCATCGCATCGTGGCCGAAGGGCTTTCGGTGCGTGCGGTCGAAGAGATCGTGACGCTCATGGGCTCCCGGCCCACGAGCGCCAAGAAGGCCAAGGGCCCCCGGGCCGGGGCGCGGCTCTCCCCGGCGCTCTCCGACCTGGCGACGCGGCTCTCGGACCGGTTCGAGACCCGGGTAAAGGTCGACCTGGGGCAGAAGAAGGGCAAGATCGTCGTCGAGTTCGCCTCGATGGAGGACCTGGACCGCATCCTCGGCAGTCTCGCCCCGGGCGAGGGCCGGGTGCTGGACCGCGCTGCCTCCGAGGAGCCGGCCGAGGACGACGAGGGCTGACACGCGCCGAACGACGCGAGGGCGGGCTGTTTCCGGTTCACGGATTACAGCCCGCCCTTTGCTCTGTCACGGTGTCCGCTTGATCTGGCGGTGGTTACGATGCGTTCTGGCAGTGCATTTCCGTCCATGACGCAGTGGGCGAGAGAAGTGAGGAACAGCCTTCATGGGGCGTCGGCTCGTACCGCTCACGCTGGACAACCTCTCCGACCTTCCCCGGCGCTGCCGCTCCTGTGTCTTCTGGGAGCTCGACCCGGTCAGCGGGGACGCCGCCGTCAAGAGCGGGACATCCGACCGGGAGAAGGAGGCGTGGATCTCCGGGGTTCTCCTGGAGTGGGGCTCCTGCGGGCGGGTGGTCTACGTCGATGACGTGCCGGCCGGCTTCGTGCTCTACGCACCGCCCGCATACGTGCCGCGTGCCACCGCCTTCCCGACGAGCCCCGTCTCCCCCGATGCCGTTCAGCTGATGACCGCGCTGATCATGCCGGGCTACCGGGGTCAGGGGCTGGGCCGCGTCATGGTGCAGACCGTTGCCAAGGACCTGATCCGGCGGGGCTTCAAGGCGATCGAAGCCTTCGGTGATGCCCGGTGGAAGGAGTCGGCCTGCGTGCTGCCTGCCGACCATCTTCTGGCGGTGGGGTTCAAGACGGTGCGCCCGCACCCGGTGCACCCTCGGCTGCGGCTGGAACTGCGTACGACGCTCTCCTGGAAGGAAGACGTCGAGCTGGCCCTGGACCGGCTCCTGGGAGCGGTACAGAAGGAGCCTGCGCTGCGGCCGTTGTGAGACGCGCTCAACGCCGCATGCAAAACGGGCCCGCCCTGGGAAGGACGGGCCCGTTTCACGTGAAACAAGCGGACGCAGAATCTGCCTTACTGGTCCTTGGTAACGATGAAGCCTTCGAGGTCTCGGAGGATCGCGGCCTTCGGCTTGGCGCCGACGATGGTCTTGGCGACCTCGCCGCCCTGGTAGACGTTCAGCGTCGGGATGGACATGACGCCGTACTTGGCGGCGGTGGCCGGGTTCTCGTCGATGTTGAGCTTCACGACCTGGATCTCGCCGTGCTCGGCCGCGATGGCCTCCAGCGACGGGGCGATCTGGCGGCACGGGCCGCACCAGGCGGCCCAGAAGTCCACCAGCACGGGCTTGTCGCTCTTGAGGACGACCTCTTCGAAGGAGTCGTCGGTCACGTTCTTCAGGGCGCCGGCCACGGCGGCCTCCTAACTTCGCGGGGTGTGTGGGGATGTGAGTGAGGCGTGGGTCAGACGGCGGCCGCGGGGGCGGCCTTCTCGTCGTCAGCGAGCGCGGCGAGGAAGCGCTCCGCGTCGAGGGCGGCGGAGCAGCCGGTGCCAGCCGCGGTGATCGCCTGGCGGTACGTGTGGTCGACAACGTCGCCGGCGCCGAAGACGCCGGACAGGTTGGTGCGCGTCGAAGGCGCGGCGACCTTCAGGTAGCCCTCGTCGTCGAGGTCGAGCTGGCCCTTGAAGAGCTCGGTGCGCGGGTCATGGCCGACAGCGATGAACAGGCCGGTCACGGGCAGCTCGGACGTCTCACCGGTCTTGGTGTTGCGCAGCGTCACGCCGGAGAGCTTCTGCTCGCCGTTGACTCCGGCGACCTCGCTGTCCCAGGCGAACTTGATCTTCGGGTCGGCGAAGGCGCGGTCCTGCATGGTCTTGGAGGCGCGCAGGGTGTCGCGGCGGTGGATGATGGTGACCGACTTGGCGAAGCGCGAGAGGAAGGTGGCCTCCTCCATCGCGGTGTCGCCGCCGCCGACCACGGCGATGTCCTGGTCCTTGAAGAAGAAGCCGTCGCAGGTCGCGCACCAGGAGACGCCGCGTCCGGAGAGGGCGTCCTCGTTGGGGAGCCCGAGCTTGCGGTGCTGGGAGCCTGTGGTGACGATGACCGCCTTGGCGCGGTGGACGGTGCCCGCCGTGTCGGTGACGGTCTTGATGTCGCCGGTGAGGTCGACGGAGACCACGTCGTCCGGGACCAGCTCGGCGCCGAAGCGCTCGGCCTGGGCGCGCATGTTGTCCATGAGCTCGGGGCCCATGATGCCGTCCTGGAAGCCCGGGAAGTTCTCCACGTCGGTGGTGTTCATGAGCGCGCCACCGGCGGTGACGGCCCCCTCGAAGACCAGCGGCTTCAGCGAGGCGCGCGCGGTGTACAGGGCGGCTGTGTAGCCGGCCGGGCCGGAGCCGATGATGATCACATTACGCACGTCGCTCACGGGTTTCTTCCTCGTCTCTGCAGACTGCCTACTGTCCACGCCTACTGGGGCAGGTTCAACGACTCTCACCCCACCCAACGGATCCTACGGGGGATGCATTCCCGACGTGCCGGGGTGGCTGGCGGCACGATTCTCAGGGGCGCGCGTAGGCGTGCGTCAGCAGCAGCTTCCCCTTGGCGGAGGGCTCTGCTCCCACGCAGGCCGCGTCGACGACATACGCCTGAACGCTGTCCGGATCTGTGGGATGGGCCAGGACAACGAGGAACGCGTCGGTGCCCTCGTAGCGTCCCCTCTCGATGGCGAGGGCCGGGCTGTTACGGCCGATGCCCGCTTCCACGCACGCAGGGACGGTGACAGCGGGGGCCCGGAGGGGGGAGTCGGGGGACATGGAGTCCGAGGGGTTCGCTTGGAGCGAGGGCCGGGACTGCGGCGAGGACTGCGAGCCGACAGAGGGAGCCTCGCCCTCTTCCTTGGGCGACTGCGGGCTCTTCGTGCCGGCGCTAGGGTCCAGCAGCGTGTGCACGCGGTCCTTGAGGGTGGCTGCGGAGAACTCCTGCGAGCGGCTCTTCGGGGCCGTGGCCCTCGTGTCCTGGCTGACTCCGGCGGCGGAGGTATCGCCTCGTTCTCCTCCTGGGACGTTCTGCAGCAGGAAGACACTCATGCCGACCAGGGCAGCGGCTCCCAGCGCGGAGGCGAGCAGGGTGGTACGGCGCCGCCTCCGGCCAGGGTGTCGTCCGGGGCCCGTGTTCGCACGCGCATGTCCGGCCGGACGATCCGAGGCGTGTGATCGGGAGGGAGGGGGCCCGGCTATATGTGCGGCCTCTGTTTCACGTGAAACATCGGTCGCCGCATCCCGCTCCGCGCACTGAGTCCGCGCTTCGGCGGCGAGAGCGGCATCGATGCGGTCGGCGATGTCTGCGGGCATGGGCTCGGGGGCCGGCAGGTCGCCGAGCAGCCCGCGAATCTCCTCCAAGGAGGCGAGGACATCGCTGCAGAGCTCACAGGCGTCCACATGGCTGCGGATCTCGGCTGCGCGGACTTCGGGGAGCAGGTCCTCGGCCAGGTCGGAGATCTCCGAGACTTCCGGGTGCTGGGTCGTGCCGGGTGTTGACGTCATCGGTGTCCACCTCCGCCCTTCATCACAGTGGGGTCGCTCGTGTCCGCGTCTCGTGGACCGGCTGCCGGTGGGACGGATGCTCTGGGCGTCCGGTTCCCTTCCGTACCGGGAGCTTCGTCGGTGTGACCGTCGCCGCGAAGATGCCTCAGCAAGGGTGCCAGGCGGGCGCGGCCCCGTGCGCAGCGGCTTTTCACGGTGCCCACGGGCACGTCGAGGATGCGAGCGGTCTCCGCCACCGGATAGCCCTGCATGTCCACGAGGACGAGCGCTGCGCGCTGTTCGGCGGGGAGGGTGGCCAGCGCCGCGAGAAGTTCCCGGTGGAGATCGTGGCGTTCCGCCGGAGCCTCCGCGGACTCGTGCGGCTCCAGCAGCTGGTCGAGCCGTTCCGGGTCGTCGACCGGCGAGGTCTTTCGGGACGCGGCCTTGCGGACGCGGTCGAGGCAGGCGTTCACCGTGATGCGGTGCAGCCAGGTGGTGACGGCGGACTGGCCCCGGAAGGTGTGAGCGGCGCGGAAGGCGGAGATCAGGGCGTCCTGTACGGCGTCGGCCGCTTCCTCGCGATCGCCCAGCGTCCGCAGGGCCACGGCCCACAGCCGGTCGCGGTGGCGTCGAGCCAGCTCGCCGAAGGCGTCGGGGTCGCCCTCCACATGCTGAGCCAGGAGATCCGCGTCGCTCGGTGGATCGGCGGCATCGACGCCGTAGCGCTCGCGGTCTCCCCCCTCAGCTGTCGCCATCCGTGCATTCAAACCGATCCACGCCGGGAAGTAAATGGCGAGGGCGGTTGGATTGTATGAAGGATAAAAAGGCGCGATTCGCTCGCCCTTCGGAGGTGCCCTGTCCGCCCTATATTGAGGGAAATCAGAAAGGGGACCACGTGATTCAGAAGCATGTGAAGCGATACCTGGGAAAGGTTCTCCCGGCCGTTCTCACCGCACCCGTGCTCGTGGCGTTGCTCCCGGGGAGCGCACAGGCGGCCACCTATTCGATGGACGGGAAGAATCCCGTTTCCGCCGGGTGCTCCGGCGACGCCACCACCGTGAAGCGCGCGCTGATCGGCACCTCCAGCTGGACGCTCGGCGCCATTGAGCTGCGGTACAGCGTCAAGTGCCACACCGCGTGGGCACGGATCAGCCTCTCCGAGGACGTGTGGGGCAAGGCCCAGATCATGCGGAACTCGGACGGTAAATCTTATAACTGCACGAAGCTTTCCTACAGCTCGTCGCTCGGCACATATACCTGCTATACGGCCATGGTTTACGACAAGGACCCGCTCTCCGCATACGCGGAAGGCTGGTCCCAGTACGACAACGTGAGCCTCCACTCGAAGACGCCTTCGTACTGACCGCTGAATCGGCTCGCGGGCAAGGAAATGGGGCTGGGCCGGATCCTCGGATCCGGCCCAGCCCCATTCGCGTTCGAAGCTGTCAGCTTGTGACCTTGATGTCTGAGATCTTCCCCCGGAAGTTCCCCTCACCGCTTGGTGGGAGCTTGGTCAGCCAGACGAGCAGGTACCGGGCTTGTACGGGCTTGGCGGGCTTGAGTGACACCTGAGTCCCCGACCCCTGGGCGACTGTGTCGAAGCCGGTGGGCGCGGCCGGGATCGTTGAACCGCTGGTTGCCCGCAGCTCCACCGCGGTGGTGCCGCCGAGGAAGGACACGTCCACCTTGCCGACCTGCTGTGTGGTGCCAAGGTCGAGGACGACGCCGACGCCCGTCTTCAGGTTGCCGAAGCCGGCGGTCGCGTACCAGTCCGTGTACCAGTACGAGCTCGGATCGCTGTCGTAGACGTTGCCTATGCTCTGAGGCTTTTCGCTGCCGTCCGGGCCGAGCGGGTCGTAGTCCTTGGCGTGGACGATCGGGACGGGCTTGCTCTTCTCGACCGGCGGGGGGTCGTTGTTCTCCGGGTTGGACTGGGTGGTGCCGGGGTCACCGCCCGAGTCGTTGTCCCGGTCGATGAGCGTCTCGGCGAGCTGCCAGCTGCCCAGGCCCAGGGCGGCGATCAGCAGCGCGGACACGGCCCACTTCAGGGCCTTGCCGGTGCGGCTCTGCAAGGGCGCGGGGGGCACCGGCACGACGGGCTGGGGGGCGGCGACTCCGGCTGCCGGCCTTCCGTACGTGCCCTGTTGGTAGGTGGTCCGCTGGTACTCGGGCGGGGCGGTGAAGACGGGCTCGGGCGGAGGGATGCGGGGCATGGCCGCCACGGCCTTGGCGAGCTCGTCGGGTGTGGTGCACGGCTGTTCCTGGCGGGACGCCGTCGCGCCGTCGTTGGCGAGAGCCCGCATGGCGATCTCGGAGAGGCCCCGGTGGACCCCGGCCCGCACCTGGTCGGGCGGGAGCAGCCCCATCCCCTTGGGCAGACCGGTGAGCCCGTACGCATCGCTCTCGTACGGCCAGCGCTGGGTCAGCGCGGCGTACAGCAGGGCCCCGATCGCCTCCGTGTCGGCGCGCTGGGGGCCGTCGGACGTGATGCCCCGCAGGGCCGCGTTCACCGCGAGGCCGCGGATGCGGTACTGGCCGGACGAACTGCGCAGCACGGCCCCCGGCGTGAGCCTCAGGTGGGCCAGGCCCTCCCGGTGCGCGGCCGCCATGGCCTGGGAGACCTGGCTGACGAGCTGGTACGCGTCGTGGGCGTCCATCGGGCCCGCGCTCAGCAGGGCCGTGAGCTCGGTGGCGTCGGGAAGCCATTCGTGGACGACGTAGACGAGCTCGTCCTCCTCGACGGCGTCGAGGACCTGCACGAAGCGCGGGTCGCCCAGCAGCGCGGAGGACCGGGCGGCGGCCAGAACCGAGCGCGCCCGTGGGTGTTCCGCGGGCAGGAGGTGGACACCCACCGCGCGACGCAGCTTCTCGTCGACGGCACGCCAGCTGCTGAACCCGTCCAGACGGGTGACGCATTCCTCCAGCCGGTACCGGCCGGCCAGCTTGTGACCGCTGTGCAGGTCCGGGGCGGCCGGGAAGGTCTTCGATGCGGTCTTCTCGTCGTTCTCCTCCTGGGAGCCCGTCTCCGCCGCGTCCTGCGCTTCTGCCGTACCGTCGGTCGTGGCCTCGTCCGCCTTGGCGGCCAGCGGCTTGTCCCCGCTGTTGTCGGCCACGTCGACGGCAGCCGTGCTACGTTCCGCCACCGTCGTTCCTGCCTCCCCATCCGTTGCGCGATGCCAGCCAGCTCTGCTCTGCACAGTCACGCCAATTGTGCCCACACTCCGGCGCTATGCACGACACGCGGAGACCGGCGATGGTTGTGCGGGCCGGCCGACCTCAGCGGCCGAGCCGCCCCCTGACCATGCCGACCATGCCGTTGATCTCCTCGATCCGCATTTTCCTCGCCGCGACGAAGAACACTCCCAGGAGCAGGACACCGCCGCAGACCAGGGCGGCGAGCGAGCCGAAGGCGCCTTCCCCGAGTACCTGCAGAAGACCGAAGCCCACGGCGCCGCCGACCACGGTGGCGGGCAGTGCGGCGAGGCACAGCCTGGCGTAGGTGCGGACCACGTGCGCGCCGTCCAGGTCGCCGCCCAGCCGGTTGCGCAGCCGGCGCCAGGCGATCCCGACGCCGACGGCGTAGGCCAGGCCGTACGAGGCGGCCATGCCGACCACGGCCCACTGGGCGGGCAGTACGACGTAGCAGAGGGCGGAGGCCGCCGCGTTGACCAGGGCGACGATGACGGTGTTGTAGAAGGGCGTGCGGGTGTCCTCGTACGCGTAGAACCCGCGCAGCACCACGTACTGCACGGAGTAGGGGATCAGGCCGAGGCCGAAGGCCATCAGGATGAAGCCCATGGAGCGCGCGGCCTCGGGGCCGCTGGACGAGTAGAGCAGGGTGCACATCGGCACACCCAGGGCGAGGAACGCGAAGGCGACCGGGACGATGGCCACGGCGGAGTTCCGGAGCCCCTGCGAGATGTCGTCGCGGACGGCGCCCGGGTCGTTGTCGTGGGCGGCCCGGGAGATCCGGGGCAGCAGGGCGGCCATGACCGAGACGGTGATGATCGCCTGCGGCATGCCCCAGATCAGCTGGGCGTTGGAGTAGGCGAGGAAACCCGCGCCGTCCTGCCCGGACGCCTTGCCGGCCGAGGTCGCGAGCTGTGTGACGACCAGCACACCGGCCTGGTTGGCGAAGACGAACAGCACCGTCCACTTCGCGAGCTTTATCGTCTTGCCCAGCCCGTGGCCCCTCCAGTCGAACCGCGGACGGAAGCGGAAGCCGGCCTCGCGCAGATACGGGATCATGGCCAGCGCCTGCACGACCAGACCGAGCAGGGTGCCGATGCCGAGGAGCCGCACGCCCTCCGGCGGGATCGTGTCCACGCCCATGTGGGACTCGTGGGACGTGCCGTAGACCCAGATGAACATCCCGAAGGTGAAGATCATGACGATGTTGTTCAGGACCGGGGTCCACATCATCGCGCCGAACTTCCCGCGGGCGTTGAGGATCTGCCCCATCACCACGTGCACACCCATGAAGAAGATGGTGGGCAGGCAGTAGCGGGCGAA
Organism: Streptomyces sp. NPDC097595; assembly: GCF_044761525.1. Lineage (NCBI taxonomy): Bacteria > Bacillati > Actinomycetota > Actinomycetes > Kitasatosporales > Streptomycetaceae > Streptomyces > Streptomyces sp. NPDC097595. The sequence continues at coordinate 60,787 of NZ_JBIWCN010000020.1, forward strand.
GGTGGTGGCGACGTTGTTGGCCGCCGGGTCGTCCGCGATCGTCGAGGACATCAGCCGGATCAGCCAGGGGGCCGCGAAGACCACCACGGCGACGATGAGGCCGAGGGCGACCATCACCAGGGTCAGGAGGCGGTTGGCGTATGCCTCGCCGCCGTCCTCGTCGTCCTTCATCGAGCGGACGAGCTGGGGGACGAAGACCGAGTTGAGTCCGCCGCCCACGGTGAGGATGTAGATCATCGTGGGCAGCGTGTACGCGATGGTGAAGCTGTCGCCGAGCAGGGCCGCACCGAGCGCCGCGGTGATCACGAGGCTGCGGACGAAGCCGGTGAGGCGCGAGACGAGCGTGCCGGCCGCCATGACCGCGCTGGACTTCAGCAGGCTGGAGGCGCGGCCACCGGACTTGGCCGGTGCCGGAGCGGGCTCGGGCTGGGCCGGGGCGGGAGCGGCGCCCGGGTTCGCGGGGCCCTCCTGGTCGCGGAAGAGGTGGGCGAAGGCGTCGGGCTCGTCGCGGTTCGCGGAAGCCTGGGTGACGAGGTCGTCCACGCCCACGAACTGGGTCGTCGCGGCGTTGTCACCGTACGGGAGGTGGCGCGAGGGTCCGGCGGGCTCGGGCGGCGGCGTCTGGGCCCAGATGCGGGGGTCGGGGGCGTACTGGGGCGACGGCGGCTGCTGGTAGAGCGGCTGCGGCTGCTGGTAGGTGCCGGGAGGGGGCGGCGGATGCGCGGCGCGGTCGTACAGCGCCTCGTCCACCGGGTCCTGGGCGGACAGGTCCTGGGCCCGGTACGGGTCGTAGTCGTACGCGGACTGCAGATACGGGTCCGGCGCCGGCTGCTGCTGCGGGTCAGGGGGCACCGGAGGGCCGCCGGAATACCCGGCCCCGCCCGTACCCTGACCGCGGTCACCGTCGTACGGCGCGTTCATCGAAACCCCACCTCATCGTCCCCGGCCGACCGGCCACGACAGACATCGCTCAACGGTCCACTTTCTCACCCGTGCCCGACGGCTCCGCGCTTTCGGGACCGGTGTCCGGCGTCGGGTCACTCGGCTGCTCGGGTTCACTGCCGTCGTCGCCCGCCGCGCCGCCCGCATTGGCGCGCTTGCGATGTGCATACATCCTGATGCCGGCCAGCACCAGCAGCAGGAGCCCGCCGGCGATGACCAGAAGCACCGTCGGGGTGATCTCGGAGACCTTCACGGTGAAGGCCATCTCCTCGCCGTACGGAGTCCCGTCCTCCGTGTAGAGCTGCGCGGTCATCTGGACCTGGCCGTTGATGTTGGCCGCCGCGTCGAACTTCACGGACTGGCTGTGCCCGGCGCCGATCTGGATGGGCTGCTCCGCGATGCTGCCGCCGTCGTTCAGCTTGAGCCGGGTCGCGTTGTCCGACTTCAGCCGCAGCACCAGGTGATCGACGTCCTGCAGCAGCCGGTTCTGCACGGTCACGGGGATCGTGGCGCTGCGGCCGGACAGGGTGATGTCCGACTTCGGGACGAGCTGGACCTCGCCGACGAGCCCTTGCAGATAGGTGCGGACCGAGTCCCGGTACTGCTGGGCCTTGAGCGGCCTCCCCCGCCACGAGGTCGACATGGACCGGTTGACGGCGTTGCCGAAGGGGGTCACCACACGCTCGGGGTGGGTGAGGATGACCTGGAAGTTGTTGAGCGAGGACTGGATGGACTTGATGTCCTGGAACGCCTGCGTGGGCAGCTCCTGGCGGCGCAGCTGCTTCGGGTACCGGGACGCCGGAGGCACCTGGGTGGTCGCCTCGGAGTCCGGCTTGGTCGCCGCCGCCTGGGCCAGCCCCTCGGACTTCGTCCAGCGGTCGTCGTCCAGTGCGTGGAGGGCGCGTGCCATCGACTGCGCCTGGGCGACCGTCGGCGTGCGCTGGGGTGCCACGACGACGGAACGGTCCTTGTCCGTGTCCTGCTCGGCCAGGGCGAGGGTGAGGGCGAGGAACTTCTGCACGGCGAGCGTGGAGCTTCCGGCGTTGCCCATGTCGCCCTGGAAGGCCGTGGAGAGCCTCGCGTCGGCGACGACCGCCGTGGTGCCACCGCCGATCGGGCGGGCGGCGGCGGGCGTGTAGACCAGATTCCCGGTCTCTGCGAGGCTGTCGCTGCGGGCGATCACATGGTGGGCGCCGGCCGAGGTGGCGACGTCCACGATCGAGGGGTCCACCGCACCGTCGACCGGCCACGCGAAGTCGGTGGACGGCTTCAGGTGGAGGATCGTCTCCACCGTCATCCCGGCGACCTCGCTGGCGGTCTGCAGATGGCTGAGGGTGCCCGAGACGTTCTTGCCGCGGTGGGCGATCGAGGCCAGGTCGGGGTCGCCGAACGGCAGGGCCACGACCTTGCCCTCGGACACGGCCGCTTCCAGTGAGGTCAGCCACTTCTTGGCCACGTCCTGGTTCGTCCCGGCGACCGTGGTGTCGCCGGACTTGACCCGGTAGGGCTTGGTCATCGCGTCGACGCTGGCCAGCAGGTCCGGATCGATGACCCAGGTCACGGGCAGCCGGCTGCCGAGGGAGACCATCTGTTCGAGCCGGCCGCCCGGTGCGATCTCCGCGGCGAGGTCGTCATCGGCGAACACCGGGGTCTGCTGCTCGTCCGAGCCGGTCTCCGCCGTGAGGTGCGCGGACGCGATCAGCGGCCAGAGGTAGCTCATGCCGATCTTGGAGTCGCGGTCTCCGTCCTGCCAGGGCAGGAACGTCCGCTTGATGCCGAGCACCTGGTCGTACACGGTGTGCGAGGTGCGCCCCGACAGCGAGACGCCCAGCTGGTAGACCCCGTCGTCCCCGAGGTCCAGCTTGCTGACGGGGACGGACAGTGTGAAGTCCTGGCTGATTCCCGAGCGCAGCTTGTCGATCTCGACCGTGTACTTGCCCCCGACCGGATAGGGGTCGGTACCGGGCAGGTATCCCGTGCGCCGAGCAGCCGCGTCGATGGTGGTCCTGCTGTAGAGGCGGGGGCCGACGCGCAGGTCGACCTGCGCGTCGGTGATCGTGTCCTTGCCCTTGTTGGTCAGCGTTCCGGAGATCCGCAGCGTGTCCCCCTTCTCCGGGGCGCTGGGGGTGATCTCGTCCAGGGACACCGACACCGTGCTGGAACCCGTCGGCGCCTTGGCCGGAGCGTCGGCCCGGGCCTGCGGGGCGGAGGCGCCCGCCAGCAGAGCGGCGACGAGCGGCGCCCCGGCAAGCACGGCGGCTGTGCGCCGCAGCCACCGGCGGGCAGGAGAGGGATTCATCCCCTGGATGTCTGCCGCCTCGGCCACGCGTACCCGTCCCTCGTCATCGTCAACTGCTGTCGATCGTCGTCCGTTGCTGCGTCCCCGCATGGTAACGAGGTGCGCCGGGGCTAAGTGCCGGGGAGTGTGCTGCATGATCGGGAGAGTCTCGCAGGGCCCGGGAAATGGGTGACGTCCGGACCGGTCCGTGCACGTACCCTTTTCTGTTGTGCCGAATGCCAACGAAGACAACCCCAGCGCCCTGACCCAGGTGCAGCACCGCGCAGTCAGCGAACTGCTGCGGGTCGCCCCGGTCGCCGACGATCTCGCCCGCCGATTCCAGGATGCCGGATTCAGTCTCGCACTGGTCGGCGGCTCGGTCCGTGACGCACTTCTCGGCAGGCTCGGGAACGACCTGGACTTCACGACCGACGCCCGCCCCGAGGACGTGCTGAAGATCGTCAGGCCGTGGGCGGACTCCGTGTGGGAGGTCGGGATCGCCTTCGGCACGGTGGGGGCGCAGAAGAACGGCTACCAGATCGAGGTCACGACGTATCGGTCGGAGGCGTACGACAGGAGCTCGCGCAAGCCGGAGGTGTCCTACGGCGACTCCATCGAGGACGACCTCGTACGGCGCGACTTCACGGTCAACGCCATGGCCGTCGCGTTGCCGGAGAAGGTCTTCATCGACCCGCATGACGGCCGCAAGGACCTGGCCGAGCGGGTCCTGCGTACGCCCGGGACCCCTGAGGCGTCGTTCTCCGACGATCCGCTGCGCATGCTGCGGGCGGCACGGTTCGCCGCACAGCTCGACTTCGAGGTGGCCCCCGAGGTCGTCACCGCCATGACGGAGATGGCGGGCCGGATCGAGATCGTCTCCGCCGAGCGCGTGCGCGAGGAGCTGAACAAGCTCCTGCTCTCCGCGCATCCCCGCAAGGGCCTGTCCCTCCTCGTGGAGACGGGGCTGTCCCAGCAGGTCCTGCCGGAGTTGCCGGCGCTCCGGCTGGAGAGCGACGAGCACCACCGGCACAAGGACGTCTACGAGCACTCCCTGACCGTCCTGGATCAGGCGATCGCCCTGGAGGAGGAGGGGCCGGACCTCGTTCTGCGGCTTGCCGCTCTCCTCCATGACATCGGCAAGCCGAGGACGCGGCGCTTCGAGAAGGACGGGCGGGTCTCCTTCCACCACCACGAGGTGGTGGGAGCCAAGATGACCAAGAAGCGCATGACGGCGCTCAAGTACTCCAACGAGATGGTCAAGGACGTCTCGAAGCTGGTGGAGCTGCACCTGCGCTTCCACGGCTACGGCGACGGCGAGTGGACCGACTCCGCGGTGCGCCGCTACGTACGGGATGCCGGCCCGCTCCTGGAGCGGCTGCACAAGCTGACCCGGTCGGACTGCACCACGCGCAACAAGCGCAAGGCCGCTGCTCTCTCGCGCACCTACGACGGCCTTGAGGAGCGCATCGCCCAGCTGAAGAGCCAGGAGGAGCTGGACGCGATCCGGCCGGACCTGGACGGCAACGAGATCATGCAGATCCTGGACGTGGGGCCGGGCCCGGTCATCGGTAAGGCGTACGCGTTCCTGCTGGAACTGCGTCTGGAGAACGGCCCGCTGGAGCACGACACAGCGGTCGCGGAGCTGAAGAAGTGGTGGGAGGCGCAGAGCTGACGCTCTCGCCGCCGTTCAACGCGTCGGGCGCTCATGTTTCACGTGAAACATGAGCGCCCGACGCATACGCCGAGGGCGTTGTTTCACGTGAAACAACGCCCTCGATCGATGTTCTGGGTGCTGCGGAGGTTCAGTTCGTCGTCTTGAGCGGCGTCAGGCAGAGCACCACGCTGTTCCGGCTCTTACGGCGACCCGAGCTCTCGGTGTAGGCGGAGTACTTCTCCGGGTCGCAGAGGTCCGTGTCGGTGGTGTTGTCGTGCACCTCGGCGACCTTGTACTCGGCGGCGGACGAGCCGCAGTCGACGGAGTTCATGTCCGGGTTGTAGTTGGTGCCCTTGTTCTCGAAGCAGTCTCCGACCGCAGCGGCCTTGGCGTCGGACTCGAACATGTCGCCCAGGCCGAACTTCAGGGCGCCGAGCACGACGAGGCCCACGACGATGATGATGATGTTGCGGGTGGCGAGGAACGCCTTCTTGCCGCCCGAGGGCTGCGGAGGCCCCTGGGGAGGAGTGCCCCAACCCTGGGGCTGCTGCGGCTGCTGAGGAGCTCCCCAGCCCTGCGGCTGCTGCGGCTGCTGAGGGCCGCCCCACCCCTGCTGGGGCTGTTGCGGCGGGTAGCCGTATCCGCCCTGCTGCGGCGGGTAGGGCTGGGCCGGCTGCTGTCCGTAGGGACCGCTGCCCTGCTGCGGCGGATAAGTCATCTGAGTGCCCCCGTGATTCGTGCGTCTTGTTTGACGCGGGCACGCTATAGGACATCACTGCCTCGACTCCAATGCGCGAGGTACAGGGCAGAACTTGCGTAGAGCACTGCCACGCCGATCACCAGCACCGCGGACCGGCCGTCAGGAGGAAGCATCAGCGCGGCGACTGCCGCCGCGGCGACGAACGCCACGTTGAACAGCACGTCGTAGAACGAGAAGGCCCTGCCCCGGTAGGCGTCGTCCACGGCGGTCTGCACCACGGTGTCCGTGGCGATCTTCGCCCCCTGGGTGACGAGTCCGAGGACGAACGCGGCGACGAGCATCGGCACCGGAGCGAACCACAGCCCCAGGGCCGGTTCGAGGATCGCGGCGGTGCCCGCACACACCACCATCCAACGGAGGCGCCCGAGCCGCCCCGCGGCCCAGGGAGTCAGTACGGCCGCCGCGAAGAACCCGGCGCCGGAGATGACCACCGCGAGGCCGAGGAGGGCCAGACCATCGTCCTCGCTGTCCGTCCAGGCGTACCGGCAGAGCATCAGGACCATGACGGTCAGTGCCCCGTAACAGAACCGGACGACCGTCATCGCGGCCAGTGCCCGGGACGCGTCCCGGTGCTTCATCAAGTGCCGCAGTCCGTCGAGGAGTCCGCCGGCCGCCGCGGCCAGCGCTGCCCGCAGCGACATGCGCCCGGTGCCGCGGTCCGGCCCGAGGAGCCCTGCCGCCAGGCTCAGCGCGGCCAGCGCCGAGGCGAGATAGAGGGCCGCCCCGAGCAGCACCACGGCGGAGTCCGAAGCCGCCAGCAGCCGCACCAGGAAGGCGAGTCCGCCGCCCGCGGTGGCGGCGAGGGTGCCCGCGGTCGGCGACAGCGAGTTGGCGAGCACCAGGTGCTTCCGCTCGACCACGCGCGGCAGAACGGCGGAGAGACCGGCGAGGACGAAGCGGTTGACCGCTGTGACGCACAGCGCGGAGGCGTAGAAGAGCCACGTCGGAGCCGAACCGAGGATCAGGAGGGCGGTGCAGCAGGCGAGCCCGGAGCGCAGCAGGTTGCCGTAGACGAAGACCTGACGGCGGGGCCAGCGGTCCAGCAGCACACCCGCGAAGGGGCCGACGAGTGAATAGGGGAGCAGGAGCACGGCCATCGCGGAGGCGATCGCCCCGGCGGACGCCTGATTCTCCGGCGAGAAGACCACATGCGTGGCCAGGGCCACCTGATAGACGCCGTCGGCCGACTGGGACAGGACCCGCACGGCCAGCAGGCGGCGGAAGTCCGGGAGGCGGAGAAGTATGCGCAGGTCGCGCGCGACGGGCATGGGAGCAAGGGTCACACACGACGAGGGTCCCCGGGCGGATTGCCCGGGGACCCTCAACGGCGCGGCAGCCGAGAAGCGTTGCCGCTTCTCACCTGCGCGGCTGACTCACGGAGTCAGTTGGAGACCTCACCGCGGATGAACTTCTCGACGTTCTCGCGGGCCTCGTCGTCGAAGTACTGCACCGGCGGGGACTTCATGAAGTACGAGGAGGCCGAGAGGATCGGGCCACCGATGCCGCGGTCCTTGGCGATCTTCGCGGCACGGACGGCGTCGATGATGACACCGGCGGAGTTCGGGGAGTCCCAGACCTCGAGCTTGTACTCCAGGTTCAGCGGGACGTCACCGAAGGCGCGGCCCTCGAGGCGCACGTACGCCCACTTGCGGTCGTCCAGCCAGGCCACGTAGTCCGACGGGCCGATGTGGACGTTGTCCGCACCGAGCTCGCGGTCACGGATCTGCGAGGTGACGGCCTGCGTCTTGGAGATCTTCTTGGACTCCAGGCGCTCACGCTCGAGCATGTTCTTGAAGTCCATGTTGCCGCCGACGTTCAGCTGCATCGTGCGGTCCAGGATGACGCCCCGGTCCTCGAAGAGCTTCGCCATCACGCGGTGCGTGATGGTGGCGCCGACCTGCGACTTGATGTCGTCGCCGACGATCGGGACACCGGCCTCGGTGAACTTGTCCGCCCACTCCTTGGTGCCGGCGATGAAGACCGGAAGAGCGTTGACGAACGCGACCTTGGCGTCGATGGCGCACTGGGCGTAGAACTTCGCGGCCACCTCGGAACCCACCGGGAGGTAGCAGACGAGGACGTCGACCTTGCGGTCCTTGAGGATCTGGACGATGTCGACCGGGGCCTCGGCCGACTCCTCGATGGTCTGGCGGTAGTACTTGCCGAGCCCGTCGTGGGTGTGGCCGCGCTGGACGGTGACACCGGCGTGCGGCACGTCGCAGAGCTTGATGGTGTTGTTCTCGCTCGCACCGATGGCGTCCGAGAGGTCCAGGCCGACCTTCTTCGCGTCGACGTCGAAGGCGGCGACGAACTCGACGTCCCGCACGTGGTACTCGCCGAACTGGACGTGCATCAGGCCGGGCACCTTGCCGGCCGGATCGGCGTCCTTGTAGTACTCGACGCCCTGGACCAGCGAGGCGGCGCAGTTGCCCACGCCGACGATGGCTACGCGAACCGAACCCATTCCGGTTGCTCCCTGTGTGTAATGGATGTTTCTGATGAGCCCGCCGCGGATCTGCGGTGAACTCACTTGGCGGTGTCGCCGGACGGATCCGGCGGGTTGTCTCCCCGCCGGGGCAGGCCGTCAGGCTCTCCTGCGGTGTTCTGCTGAGCTGAGCCCTCGGGCGAGGATCGTCGCTGATCCCGTCCCGACCGCTCGCTCTCGATGAGCTCGTTCAGCCAGCGCACTTCGCGCTCCACGGACTCCATGCCGTGTCGCTGCAGCTCAAGTGTGTAGTCGTCGAGGCGCTCACGGGTGCGGGCCAGAGAGGCGCTCATCTTCTCGAGGCGCTCCTCCAGCCGGCTGCGACGGCCTTCCAGCACCCGCATACGCACGTCGTGCTCCGTCTGCCCGAAGAAGGCGAAGCGAGCCGCGAAGTGCTCGTCCTCCCAGGAATCGGGGCCGGTGTGCGAGAGCAGCTCCTCGAAGTGCTCCTTACCTTCAGCCGTCAATCGGTAGACGATCTTGGCGCGACGCCCTGCCAGGGACGAGGCGGGAGCGACGGGCCGGCCGGAGCCGGGTGCCGCCTCCGCCGGAGCAGTCCCCGGTTCCTCGATCAACCAGCCGCTGGCGACCAGCGTCTTGAGGCAGGGGTAGAGCGTCCCGTAACTGAAGGCACGGAAGATGCCCAACGAGGTGTTGAGGCGCTTGCGCAGCTCATAGCCGTGCATGGGGGATTCGCGGAGCAGTCCGAGGACGGCGAACTCGAGGATGCCGGAACGTCTGCTCAACCTCGCCTCTCCCTCTCCGAGTGCTCTCACGGTCCCTTGTACCGGGTCGATGTACCGAGCTGATGTATCGACTCGATACATCAGCACGATAGATCGGACCGGCGATGCCGACAAGGGGAGCCTCAGTGAGCGGCGTCACATCGACAATTCGTAGGAACCGACTTGCGTTATTTGGGGTGAAGTTCGGTCCCAGGAGGGTTTTGACCGTGCGTAGTCTGTGCGGCATGCAGACCACCCGGAACCGCGAGACGCGCGCGTGCGTCAGTGCTCGCGGGCCATCCGGACGCATTGCGGGAGAGCCCGTCGCCGGGCCGGCCCGTCATTCGGGGGACCGGATCTCACCTGCCGCTTCCAGGCGCTCTCGCCTGCCCGAGGAGTAGTCGTTCGATGAGCGAGCACCGTCGCAAAACGTCGCAACCGCAAGGTGGCGGACGTGCCGCGGCCCGACGAGCCGCCCAGCAGTCCTCAGGACGCCGCGCGGCACCGTCACGCGGAGTAACTTCAGCCTCACCTTCCGACTCGCACAGCGAGGAGGCCCCGTACGCAGGCCGTGCAGCCGCCAGACGGGCGGCCCAGCGCGGCGCTGGAGGCCGCGGGGGTTCGGACGGCGGCGGACGGCGTCGCGGTGGCGGGGACGGCGGGGACAGCGGGCACGAGGGCCGCGGGCGCGGCGCCCGGCGCCCGGTCAAGAAGCGCTTCATCGACTACCCGCGCGCCGGCCGCCAGGGCCTGCGCCGCTGGGTCCCGTCATGGAGGCTGGTGTCCAGCCTGTGCATCGGCTTCCTCGGCCTGCTGATGGGCCTCGCCGGTCTCGCGTACGCGATGGTCGCCAAGCCGGAGGTCCAGGCCGCGGCGAAGGCGGAGAACAACGTCTACTTCTGGGCGGACGGCAGCCAGATGGTGGCCACTGGCGGTGAGGTCAACCGCCAGGTCATCGACTATGCGCAGATCCCCGAGGCGATGCGCAACGCCGTCATCTCGGCCGAGAACAAGTCCTTCGACACCGACCACGGCATCGACCCCATGGGTATCGCCCGCGCCGTCTTCAACATGGCCAAGGGCGGCGAGACCCAGGGCGGTTCGACGATCACCCAGCAGTACGTCAAGAACTCGCGGCTGTCGCAGGAGCAGACCCTCAGCCGCAAGTTCGAGGAACTCTTCATCACGCTCAAGGTCGGCAGCGAGATGAAGAAGAAGGACGTCATGGCCGGGTACCTGAACGTCTCGTACTACGGGCGCGGCGCCTCCGGCATCCAGGCCGCGGCCCGTACGTACTACGGCAAGGACGCCAAGGACCTGAACGGCAGCCAGTGCGCCTTCCTGGCCAGCCTCCTCAAGGGCGCCAGCTATTACGACCCGGCCGGTGCGCCGGAGGTCGACTCGGTGCAGGCGACCGCGGCCAAGAACCGCGTGCGGGCGGAGAAGCGCTGGAAGTGGATCCTCGACGAGGAGGTGAAGGACGGCCGGATGTCGCAGAAGGAGCGCGACGGCTACAAGGAGTTCCCGATGCCCAACAAGCCGAAGCGGGCCGCGCAGCTGGGCGGCCAGATCGGCTACCTCGTCAACACCGCCAATACCGAGATCTTCAATCACACCAAGATCACCAAGGACATGCTCGACCAGGGCGGTTACGAGATCCACACGACCTTCGACAAGACGAAGGTCAACCAGCTCAGCAAGGCCGTCAAGCGCGTCTACGACGAGAACATCGATCCCGACAAGCGTCCGGAAGACACCCACGTGCAGTTCGGCGGTTCGTCGGTCGACCCCAAGACCGGTGCGATCCAGGCGATCTACGGCGGTGTGGACGCGACCACGCACTACCAGAGCAACGCCGACCCCACCGGCGCCGCGGTCGGCTCGACCTTCAAGCCCTTCGTGCTGGCAGCCGCCATGGAGTACGGCAAGCGGGATCCGTCCGGCTCCGAGGAGCAGGACGAGTCGCAGCGTACGAAGGTCTCGCCGCTCAGCATCTACAACGGTGCCAACAAGCTGAAGATCAAGAAGTACAACGGCGACGTCTGGACCGACAAGGCCGGCAAGGAGTGGCTGCAGACCAACGACGACCACGAGTCGTACGGCAACATCACCCTGCGTGAGGCCATGCAGTGGTCCGCCAACTCCCCCTACGTGCAGCTGGGTATGGACGTCGGTACGGACAAGGTGAAGAAGGCGGCCATCGCGGCCGGTCTGAAGGACGACCGGTACATGGCGGACGCCAGCGTGCCGTCCTTCTCGATCGGTACGTCCTCGCCCAGCACGACGAGCATGGCCGGTGCCTACGCCACGTTCGCGGCCCGGGGCCAGCAGCGCGATCCGTACTCCGTCACCGAGGTGAAGAAGCGCGGCAGGCCGGAGTACCAGCACAAGGCGGTCACCAAGAGCGCCTTCGACAGCGCCATCGCCGACAACGTCACGGACGTGCTCAAGAACGTAGTGACGAAGGGAACCGGTACGTCCGCCCAGCTCCCGGGCCGTGAGGTCGCGGGCAAGACGGGTACGACCGACGACAACCTGTCGGCGTGGTTCGTCGGCTACACGCCGCAGCTGTCGACGGCGATCAGCATGTACCGGCTGGACGACAACGAGAAGCACAAGAACCGCGCCTTCGAGAAGATGTATGGCACCGGTGGCAAGGACAAGATCCACGGCGCCTCGTTCCCCGCACAGGTCTGGCACGACTACATGGTCGAGGCCATGAAGAAGGAGAAGGCGGAGCCCTTCCCCAAGGCGGAGCCGATCGGGGACAAGGTCTACGGCGGCGGCGCGTCCAAGAAGCCCTCGCCGACGCCGACGCCCACGCCGACCGAGAGCGAGACGACGACGCCGACCCCGACGCCCACTCCGACGCCCACCCCGACGCCCACACCCGATCCGAGCGAGAGTTGCGGAACGTGGGGCTGGAACTGCCAGAACAACGGCGGCGCCAACGCGGGCACCGTTCAAGGGAACGACGGCGGTACGGACACGGGTACGAGCCAGGGCAACGACGGCGGCACGGATACCGGCACCTCCACCGGTACGACCGGCGGAGACGACGGTTCCGACGGGGGCACCACCGGAGCCAACAACGGCACCACCAACGGCACCGGGAACAACAGCACCGGGAACAGCAACTGGTGGGGTGACACGACCGGGTAGAGCCCGGTACAGCAGGCGATGAGGGCCGCGGCACCCCGGTGCGGCGGCCCTCGTCCGTTCCACAGCGCCGTACGGCAGGATGTGCGGCATGCCAAGCGCAGAGGACACGAGCGTGCACCAGGAACGGCCCGTCGTACGGCCCACGCACCGGGACGAGGTCGCGGCGGCCGGGAGCGAGCTGATCGGCGGAAGGTCGGGCCGCTGGTCGCGGCTCGGCAGTGCCGCACTCACCCCGGTGGGGGCGATCGCGCTGGTGGCCATCGGGATGTTCGCGCTCGGCATGGTGCAGAAGCTGCCCTGTTACAACTGGGCGTGGTTCAGGGGATCCGGCTCCCAGTACACGCACGCGTGCTACTCGGACATCCCGCACCTGTACTCGGGCCGCGGCTTCGCGGACGGACTGGTGCCGTACTTCGACCGGCTGCCGGGGGACATGCAGTTCCTGGAGTACCCCGTCCTCACCGGGGTGTTCATGCAGGTCGCGGCGTGGCTGACCCCGGGCGGCGGTTCCATCCAGGGGCAGGAGCAGACCTACTGGCTGGTCAACGCCGGGATGCTGATGATCTGCACCGCCGTGATCGCCGTCTGTGTCGCCCGCACGCACCGGCGGCGGCCCTGGGACGGTCTGCTGATGGCGCTCGCGCCCGCCTTCGCGCTCACCGCCACGATCAACTGGGACCTGCTGGCCGTGGCGCTCACCGCCGGGGCGATGCTCATGTGGTCCCGGAGCCGCCCGCTGGCGTTCGGTATCCTCATCGGCCTCGCGACGGCCGCGAAGCTCTATCCCGTCCTGCTGCTGGGGCCCGCGTTCGTCCTGTGCTGGCGGGCGGGCAAGTGGCGGGAGTTCGGGGCGGCGGCGCTGGGCACGGCCGCCTCCTGGCTGGTGGTCAACCTGCCGGTCATGGTCTTCGCGCCCGAGGGGTGGAAGAAGTTCTACACCTTCAGCGAGGAACGCGGCATCGACTTCGGCTCGTTCTGGCTGGTCATCACGCAGCGCACCGGTGAGCCCATCGACGTCGGCACGGTCAACACCGTCTCGACGGTGACCACCATCGCCCTGTGCGCCGCGATCGGCGTCCTGACCCTGACGGCACCGCGCCGGCCGCGCTTCGCGCAGCTCGCGTTCCTCGTCGTCGCGGTGTTCATCCTCGTCAACAAGGTCTACTCACCGCAGTACGTCCTGTGGCTGATCCCGCTCGCCGCGCTGGCCAGGCCCCGCTGGCGGGACTTCCTGATCTGGCAGACGTGCGAGGTCCTGTACTTCCTCGGGATCTGGCTGTACCTCGCGTACACGACGAGCGGCGACAAGCACCAGGGGCTGCCGACGGAGGGCTATCAGCTGGCGATCGTGCTGCATCTGCTGGGCACGCTGTACCTGTGCGCCGTAGTCGTACGGGACATCGTGATGCCGGAACGCGACGGGGTGCGGCGCGACGGCTCGGACGATCCGTCGGGCGGGGTGCTCGACGGGGCCGAGGACGTGTTCGTACTGTCCCATCTCATCGAGACCGGTGCCGCACGCCGGGAGGCGCTGCCCGCAGCGTCCGGGCCCCGGGTGGAGTGGGGTACGGCCGGCACGCCCGCCGCCGACTGAGCGGGGCGGGCGCGCGGACTCAGCGTTCGACGATGCGGTCGTACTGCGTGGTCGTGTGGCGCAGGTGGGCCACCAGTTCGTCGCCCACCCGGGGCTCCTCGGCGTCCGAGGGCACGAACAGGATCGACACCTGCATGTGCGGCGGTTCGGCGAACCAGCGCTGCTTGCCCGCCCAGACGAACGGGGACAGGTTGCGGTTCACGGTGGCCAGGCCCGCCCGGGCGACACCCTTGGCGCGCGGCATCACGCCGTGCAGCGCCTTCGGGGCCTCCAGGCCCACGCCGTGCGAGGTGCCGCCGGCGACGACGACGAGCCAGCCGTCGGACGCCGCCTTCTGCTGCCGGTAGCCGAACCGGTCGCCCTTGACGACGCGGGTGACGTCGAGCACGGCACCCCGGTACTCCGTCGCCTCGTGGTCCCCGAGCCAGAGCCGGGTGCCGATGCGGGCGCGGAACCGGGTCTGCGGGAACTGCTGCTGCAGCCGGGCGAGCTCGTCGGCGCGCAGGTGGCTGACGAACATCGTGTGCAGCGGGAGCCGGGCCGCCCGCAGGCGGTCCATCCACGCGATGACCTCCTCGACCGCGTCCGACCCGTCCGTACGGTCCAGCGGCAGGTGGAGGGCGAAGCCTTCGAGGCGTACGTCCTCGATGGCCGCGTGCAGCTGCCCGAGCTCCTCCTCCTTGACGCCGTGGCGCTTCATGGAGCTCATGCACTCGATGACGACCCGGGCGCCCACCAGGGCGTGCACCCCGTCCACGGAGGACACGGACCGTACGACGCGGTCGGGCAGCGGCACCGGTTCCTCACCGCGCCGGAACGGTGTGAGGACCAGCAGATCGCCGCTGAACCAGTCCTTGATGCGGGCGGCCTCGTAGGTGGTGCCGACCGCGAGGATGTCGGACCCGAAGCGGATCGCCTCGTCGGCCAGCCGCTCGTGACCGAAGCCGTATCCGTTGCCCTTGCAGACCGGCACGATGCCGGGGAACTGGTCGATAACGGATTTCTGGTGCGCCCGCCAGCGCGCGGTGTCGACGTACAGGGAGAGCGCCATGGCCGGTCCGGAACCCTTCTGGTGGCTGCGGTGGATCAGGGAGGAGAAGTGTGTTCAGGCCCCATTGAAACCAATGGAGCCGGTTTCGTCAGCTGTGGGGCCCGGATCAGCGGCGTGACATGTAGATGTCGAGCGCCTTGTGCAGCAGCTTGTTGAGCGGGAAGTCCCACTCGCCGAGGTACTCCGCCGCCTGGCCGCCGGTGCCGACCTTGAACTGGATCAGGCCGAAGAGGTGGTCGGTCTCGTCCAGCGAGTCGGAGATGCCGCGCAGGTCGTAGACCGTGGCGCCCATGGCGTACGCGTCGCGCAGCATCCGCCACTGCATCGCGTTCGAGGGCCGGACCTCGCGCTTGTGGTTGGCCGAGGCGCCGTACGAGTACCAGACGTGGCCGCCGACGATCAGCATGGTCGCCGCCGCGACGTTCTCACCCTCGTGACGGGCGAAGTAGAGCCGCATCCGGTTGGGGTCCTCGCTGTTGAGGGCCGTCCACATGCGCTGGAAGTAGCCGAGCGGGCGCGGGCGGAAGCGGTCGCGCTCCGCCGTGATCTCGTACAGCCGCTGCCACTCCGAGAGCTCCGCGTAGCTGCCCTGGACAACCTCGACGCCGGCCTTCTCGGCCTTCTTGATGTTGCGCCGCCAGAGCTGGTTGAAGCCCTTGTGGACGTCCTCCAGCGAGCGGTTCGCCAGCGGCACCTGGAAGACGTAGCGGGGCTGTACGTCACCGAAGCCGGCGCCGCCGTCCTCGCCCTGCTGCCAGCCCATCTTCCGCAGCCGGTCGGCGACCTCGAAGGCGCGCGGTTCGATGTGCGTGGCCTCGACGTCGCGCAGGCGCTTCACGTCCGGGTCCTGGATGCCGGCCTTGATGGCCGCTGCGTCCCAGCGGCGGATGATCACCGGCGGGCCCATCTTCACCGAGAAGGCGCCCTGCTGCTTGAGGTGGGCCAGCATCGGCTGCAGCCAGTCGCTCAGGTTCGGGGCGTACCAGTTGATGACCGGGCCCTCGGGCAGGTACGCGAGATAGCGCTTGATCTTGGGGAGCTGCCGGTAGAGCACCAGGCCGGCGCCGACGAGCTGACCGGTCTTGTCGAACCAGCCCAGGCTCTCGGAGCGCCACTCGGCCTTCACATCCGCCCATGCCGGGACCTGCATGTGGCTGGCCGCGGGCAGAGTCTGGATGTAGGCCAGATGCTGCTCTCGGCTGATGGTCCTCAGGGTCAGGCTCATGCGGGGCGCTCCTCGGCAGGTGTGTCCCCATCGGTCAGGGGCTCCGGCTCTCGCGCCGAAGCCTACTGTGGCCGTGAAGCGGGCTGTCTGGCCCCGTGTGCCTGTACGCGTGGGGGGACGGCCCCGTCCGGTGACGGAGCCGCCCCGGCCGGACCCGAGAGGTCAGCCGATCACGCCGCCGAAGAGTCCGCCGTGGGCCATGCCGAGGAAGAACCCGAGGGCGGACGCGCCCATGCCGATGATCAGTGGGAACCTCTCGCGCGTGGTGACGGAGATGTACTGGCCGTACGCCCCCGTGAGGATCCCGATGAGGCCCGCCCATGAGCTGAGCAGGTGCAGGTTGTGGAACATCGCCGAGATGAAGGCGAGGGCGCCGAGGGCGAGCGTGACCACCACGAGCGCGTCCTGCAGCGGATGGGACCTGCCGTCCGTGGCGAAGAGGGAGACGGAGGGGCGGGTCCGCGTTACGTGTGCCATGGAGTACCTCCTGGCCGACATGCGGCGCGGTTGTGGCGCCGCTCACACCCGATGTGTACAGATTGCGTCCCCTGACCACCGGATTTCAACCGGAAGGCGGTCTACGGGTACTCTGGACGGTCTGCACCGGTGTCTGCCCAGGCCACCACGGGCCGTCCCTCCTCATCGAGGGCGTTGTCAGTGGGGCCTGTTCTACTCGGACACCGTTGCTCAACGCATCACGACCCTCCTGCCACGGAACGACCGTGGCCGCTGAGTCCAAAGGAGGTGGGTTCCACATGCGTCACTACGAGGTGATGGTCATCCTCGACCCCGATCTCGAGGAGCGAGCAGTCTCCCCGCTGATCGAGAACTTCCTCTCCGTCGTCCGTGAGGGCGAAGGAAAGGTTGAGAAGGTCGACACCTGGGGCCGTCGTCGTCTCGCTTACGAGATCAAGAAGAAGCCCGAGGGCATCTACTCGGTCATCGACCTGCAGGCCGAGCCTGCGGTCGTCAAGGAGCTCGACCGCCAGATGAACCTGAACGAGTCGGTCCTCCGGACCAAGGTCCTCCGTCCCGAGATCCACTGAGCTTCTAGCTCAGTGGTCATCGGGTTCGAGTAGCAGCAAGCAGCCAGAAGCAATCCCCGCCGAGAGGTTCACCCATGGCAGGCGAGACCGTCATCACGGTCGTCGGCAATCTCGTCGACGACCCCGAGCTGCGCTTCACCCCGTCCGGTGCGGCGGTCGCGAAGTTCCGTGTCGCGTCCACTCCCCGCATCTTCGACCGGCAGACCAATGAGTGGAAGGACGGCGAAGGCCTGTTCCTCACCTGCTCGGTCTGGCGGCAGGCGGCGGAGAACGTCGCCGAGTCGCTCACGCGAGGCATGCGCGTTGTCGTGCAGGGCCGGCTGAAGCAGCGGTCCTACGAGGACCGCGAGGGCGTCAAGCGCACGGTCTACGAGCTGGATGTCGAGGAAGTCGGCCCCAGCCTCAAGAACGCCACGGCCAAGGTCACCAAGACCACCGGTCGCGGTGGTCAGGGCGGCCAGGGTGGATACGGCGGCGGCCAGCAGGGCGGCGGTAACTGGGGCGGCGGTCCCAGTGGTGGCCAGCAGGGTGGTGGCGGTGCTCCCGCCGACGACCCGTGGGCCACGAGCGCGCCTGCCGGCGGCCAGGGCGGGGGCCAGCAGGGCGGCGGCGGAGGCGGCTGGGGCGGAAGCTCCGGCGGTTCCGGCGGCGGCTACTCGGACGAGCCTCCCTTCTAGGGCAGCTCGTACCCCCACTTCTTGATCACACAGGAGAAACACCATGGCGAAGCCGCCTGTGCGCAAGCCTAAGAAGAAGGTCTGCGCGTTCTGCAAGGACAAGACCCAGTACGTGGACTACAAGGACACGAACATGCTGCGGAAGTTCATTTCCGACCGCGGCAAGATCCGTGCCCGCCGCGTCACCGGCAACTGCACGCAGCACCAGCGTGACGTCGCCACGGCAGTCAAGAACAGCCGTGAGATGGCGCTGCTGCCCTACACGTCCACCGCGCGATAAGGGAAGGGTGACCGAATCATGAAGATCATCCTCACCCAGGAAGTCACCGGCCTCGGTGCCGCTGGCGACGTCGTCGACGTCAAGGACGGGTACGCCCGCAACTACCTGGTTCCGCGTGGCTTCGCCATCCGCTGGACCAAGGGCGGCGAGAAGGACGTGGCGCAGATCCGCCGCGCCCGCAAGATCCACGAGATCGCGACGATCGAGCAGGCCAACGAGGTCAAGGCCAAGCTCGAGGCCGTCAAGGTCCGTCTGGCTGTTCGCTCCGGCGACGCCGGCCGGCTCTTCGGCTCCGTCACCCCGGCCGACATCGCTTCGGCGATCAAGGCCGCCGGTGGTCCGGACGTCGACAAGCGTCGCGTCGAGCTCGGTTCGCCGATCAAGACGCTCGGCGGGCACCAGGTGTCCGTCCGTCTGCACCCCGAGGTCGCTGCGAAGCTCGGCGTCGAGGTCGTTGCCGCCTGATCGGGCCGCACCTCAGCAGAAAGTGAAGGGCCGCACCCTCCGGGGTGCGGCCCTTCGCCGTTTCACGTGAAACATGCCGGGGCGGTCAACGGGTCGCGCCGGTGACCAGCCACTTTCCGGAGCGGGTACGGAGCCAGAGCGTCGCCATCCGCACGATCATCATCAGCGCCATCGCGCACCACAGGGCGCCGAGCCCGCCGCCCAGGGTGGGGACCAGGAGCGCCGCGGGGGCGAAGGCGGCCAGCGTCACGAGCATGGCCCAGGCCAGATACGGCCCATCGCCGGCGCCCATCAGCACGCCGTCCAGGATGAAGACGACGCCGGCGATCGGCTGGGTGGCCGCCACCACCAGAAGGGCGGGCAGCAGGGCATCCTGGACCGCCGTGTCGCTGGTGAACAGGGGGACGAACAGCGGGCGGGCCAGGACGATCAGTACGCCCAGGACCACGCCGGACGCGATCCCCCACTCCACCATCCGGCGGCATGCCTCGCGTGCGCCCTGTGCGTCGTTCGCGCCCAGGTAGCGCCCGATGATGGCCTGCCCGGCGATGGCGATGGCGTCCAGGGCGAAGGCCATCAGGCTCCACAACGAGAGGATGATCTGGTGGGCGGCGATGTCGGTGTCGCCGAGCCGGGCGGCGACCGCCGTGGCGATGAGCAGGACGGCCCGCAGCGAGAGCGTCCGGACCAGGAGGGGCGCACCCGCCTGGGCGCAGGCCCTGATGCCCGCGGCGTCGGGGCGCAGCGACGCGCCGTGCCGCCGGGCGCCCCGCACGACGACGACCAGATACGCGACGGCCATCGCGAGCTGGGCGATGACGGTGCCCCAGGCGGAGCCGGCGATACCCAGTCCGGCGCCGTAGACGAGGCCGGCGTTGAGGGCCGCGTTGGCGGCGAAACCGCCGATGGCGACGTAGAGCGGGGTGCGGGTGTCCTGGAGGCCCCGGAGTACGCCGGTCGCGGCCAGCACCACCAGCATCGCGGGGATGCCGAGGCTGGAGATCCGGAGATAGGTGATGGCGTGGGGCGCCGCGGTGGAGGAGGCCCCGAACACGTCGACGAGCCAGGGGGCCAGGGGGAGCGTCAGGGCGATGACGGCGAGACCGAGCAGGAGGGCCAGCCAGATGCCGTCCATGCCCTGGCGGATCGCGGAGGCCAGATCGCCGGCGCCGACCCGGCGGGCGACCGCTGCCGTGGTGGCGTACGCGAGGAAGACGAAGATGCTCACCGCGGTCGTCAGAAGGGCGGCGGCGACCGCCAGTCCGGCCAGCTGGGGGGTGCCGAGATGGCCGACGATCGCGCTGTCGACCATCACGAACAGCGGCTCGGCCACGAGCGCGCCGAAGGCCGGGACGGCGAGCGCGATGATCTCGCGGTCGTGGCGTCGGCGGCGGGAAGACGGGGTTCCCTGTGGCTGGATCATGGCAGTCAATCTAATCTTCCACAGGTAAGAGATGCAATCAGTCAGGGGTCCTTACATTTTCTTGCCTGGAGGTAACTCTTGCACTGCACACGCGATGATCTCGCCCCGACCGTCCAACTTTTTCTCCCCCACAGCCGGTGGACGGTAAGAGTGCAGGTCAGCGCGGTATTTGCAGGTGGTCTATGAGTTTGTCCACAGTGCTGTCCCCCGGTCCGTGCACAGGTTCCGGGGGGTTCTCCACAGCATCTGGTCACTCGTCCACAGGGCCTGTGGATAACCAGATTGGCTGACGGTGCCGAGCCGCCTACCGTAGTCCGGCGCCCCCACCCTGTTTCGGCTCTGCGAGACCGCAGAACTCGACACACCGGAACCGGAGTCGGGGCTCTTGTTTGTCGGTGCCGTGCCGTAAGAAAGAGGGGCACGGCTAGGTCCGCGGAGCGGACGGGAGGAGGTGGCCGGGTGAGCATTCCCGAACCCCTGGACGACCCCTGGGCAGACACCGGCCCCAGTGACCGGCTGCCCGTATCCCGCCAGCGCCGGGGTGAGGATCGGGACCGTGGCGACCGCCACGACCGCGGCCGAGAGTCCCATGACTGGGAGGGCGGTTCCCCGGGCTTCGAGCGGGTGCCGCCCCAGGACCTGGACGCGGAGCAGTCCGTGCTCGGCGGCATGCTCCTCTCCAAGGACGCCATCGCCGACGTCGTGGAGATCATCAAGGGCCACGACTTCTACCGCCCCGCCCACGAGACCGTCTATCAGGCGATCCTCGACCTCTACGCCAAGGGCGAGCCGGCCGACCCGATCACCGTGGCCGCCGAGCTGGTCAAGCGCGGCGAGATCACCAAGGTGGGCGGGGCGCCGTATCTGCACACCCTGGTCCAGTCCGTGCCGACGGCGGCCAACGCCTCGTACTACGCGGAGATCGTCCACGAACGCGCGGTCCTGCGGCGGCTCGTGGAAGCCGGCACGAAGATCACGCAGATGGGATACGCGGCCGACGGCGATGTCGACGACATCGTGAACTCGGCCCAGGCGGAGATCTATGCCGTCACCGAGCAGCGGACCAGTGAGGACTACCTGCCGCTCGGCGACATCATGGAAGGCGCCCTGGACGAGATCGAGGCGATCGGGTCCCGCAGCGGCGAGATGACGGGCGTGCCCACCGGGTTCACCGACCTCGACGCCCTGACAAACGGTCTGCACCCGGGCCAGATGGTCGTCATCGCGGCCCGTCCCGCCATGGGCAAGTCGACGCTCGCGCTGGACTTCGCGCGTGCCTGCTCGATCAAGAGCAATATGCCCAGCGTGATCTTCTCCCTGGAAATGGGGCGGAACGAGATCGCGATGCGTCTGCTGTCAGCCGAGGCACGGGTGGCCCTGCACCACATGCGTTCCGGCACGATGACCGACGAGGACTGGACGCGGCTGGCCCGGCGGATGCCGGACGTCTCCGCCGCCCCGCTCTACATCGACGACTCCCCCAACCTCTCCATGATGGAGATCCGGGCGAAATGCCGTCGCCTCAAGCAGCGCAACGACCTCAAACTGGTGGTCATCGACTATCTCCAGCTGATGCAGTCCGGCGGTTCGAAGCGCGCCGAGAGCCGTCAGCAGGAGGTCTCCGACATGTCGCGAAACCTCAAGCTCCTGGCCAAGGAGCTGCAGCTGCCGGTCATTGCGCTCTCCCAGCTGAACCGTGGCCCCGAGCAGCGCACGGACAAGAAGCCGATGGTCTCCGACCTCCGTGAGTCCGGCTCCATCGAGCAGGACGCCGACATGGTGATCCTGCTGCACCGCGAGGACGCGTACGAGAAGGAGTCGCCGCGCGCCGGCGAGGCGGACCTGATCGTGGCCAAGCACCGAAACGGCCCCACGGCGACGATCACCGTCGCCTTCCAGGGCCACTACTCCCGCTTCGTGGACATGGCGCAGACCTGACCGGCACCGGGCCGGGAAATGGAGTCGCCATCCGTCGGTGCGGGCGGTAGTTGTTGACGATGACTTCTCCAGCTGAACAGTTGCTTCCCGGTACCCGGCGGGCCTTGTTGCACCGCGTCGCCACGGCTCAGGCCGAAGGGCGGACCCCCTCTC
This sequence comes from Streptomyces sp. NPDC097595, assembly GCF_044761525.1. Classification (NCBI taxonomy): domain Bacteria; kingdom Bacillati; phylum Actinomycetota; class Actinomycetes; order Kitasatosporales; family Streptomycetaceae; genus Streptomyces; species Streptomyces sp. NPDC097595. The sequence continues at coordinate 82,645 of NZ_JBIWCN010000020.1, forward strand.
TGGTCGCTGCCGTACAACGGCAGGGGCAGGTGGTCTGGGAAGGTGCGCGCAGTTGTGTCGACGGTCATGCCCCGGACTCCGACACGCAGTTCAGGATCGGGTCCCTCACCAAGACCTTCACCGCCGTCCTCGTGATGCGGCTGCGTGACGAGGGGCTGCTCGACCTGGCGGATCCGCTGGAGAAGCATCTGCCCGGCACCGGTGCGGGGGACGTGACCATTCATCAGCTGCTCGGCCACAGCGCGGGGATCGGCGCCGAGACGACCGCGCCCTGGTGGGAGCGGACCCCCGGCAGCCTGCGGCCCACGTTGGCGGATGTGCTCGATGAGCAGGTCGCGATGCACCCGGCCGGCAACCGGCACCACTACTCCAACCCGGGCTACACGCTGCTCGGTTCGCTGGTCGAGGCCGTGCGTGGGGCTTCCTGGGAAGAGGTGCTGTGCCGCGAGGTGCTGGAACCCCTCGGCATGCACCGGACCAGCTCGCTTCCCCGGACTCCGCACGCCGGTGGCTGGGCGGTGCACCCCTGGGCGGACGCCCTGCTTCCCGAACCGGCGGAGGACCTGGGGCTTATGGCGCCCGCCGGACAGCTCTGGTCGACGACCGCGGATCTGCTCCGCTTCGCGGCCTTCCTCGCCGAGGGCGACGACCGCGTGCTCGGCGCGGCTTCCGTGGAGGAGATGAAGCAGCCGTCGGCCGCTCCGGCGCCTGGTGAGTGGGTCGATCACTACGGCCTGGGGCTGCAACTGGTCCGGCGCAAGGACCGTACATTCATCGGGCACACGGGCTCGCTTCCCGGATTCCTGGCCGCTCTCTGGGTCAGCGCCGAGGACGATGTGACGGCCGTGGTGCTCGTCAACGCGACATCCGGGGTCGCCATCGGCGAGGTGGCCGCCGACCTCGTGGACATCGTCGCCGAGGCCGAGCCCCGTATCCCCGAGCCGTGGCGTCCGCTCCCCGAGGTGGACGCGGAACTCCTGGCCCTCACCGGACCGTGGTACTGGGCCACGCGCCCCAACATCCTGACGCTGCACGCCGATCGCGGGCTGGAGCTGCGGCCGGTCAACGGCCAGGGTCGGGGCGCCCGCTTCACCGCGCGCCCCGACGGCACCTGGGTCGGCCTGGACGGCTACTACGCGGGGGAGACGCTGCGGATCGTGCGGAACCCGGACGGCAGTGTGAACCACCTCGATCTGGGGTCCTTCGTCTTCACGCGTGAGCCGTACGACCCCGCAGCAGCGGTGCCCGGCGGCGTGGACGAGGCAGGGTGGCGCGGTCTGGGGGACTGAGCGCAGCCGGACGCGTGCCCGGAACCGGGTGCTGCCCGTTTCACGTGAAACGGGCAGCACAGCCGCTCAGGCCGTCAACTCCCGTTCCAGCGGGGTCCGGAAGCGCGGGGTGATCCGGGCTGCCCCCACCCAGCCCGCCAGCCGGGCCGCCTCAGCCTCGATCGTTGCCGTGGCCTCCCGGCCCGGATCGGTGAGCAGCCGCCAGGTGAGCTCACCGTCGCCTCGCTGGGCCCAGCCGCCCACGACCCGGCCGTCCCACCACACCGTGGGGCCGATGTTGCCCGAGCGGTCGAAGAGGGCTGCCCGGTGCTCGGCCGGCAGATGGAAGCCGCGGTCCGCCCAGCCCATGCCGCTCGGGTCGAGCGCGGGCAGCAGAGCCGCCCAGGGGGCCTGGGCGGGCTCGGGCTCCGTGTCTCCGGGGGCGACCCAGGCCGGCGCCCCGTTGTCGAGCCGCACCTCCACTGCTCCGACCGCCGCGAGAGCGGTACGGACCTCGCGGGTGCCCCAGCCGGTCCACCACTTCAGGTCGGCCTCGGTGCCCGGACCGTACGCCCGGAGCCAGCGCAGAGCCAGTTCCGCCTGGGCCGGAGCGGTCTCCTCGACCGGCCGGGGGCGGGCCAGGGCCCAGCGGAACTGGCTGGAGGTCCAGGAGCCCCGTGGCCGGTCCCTGCGGATCCTGCCCTCGGCGGCCAGCACCCGGATCACCCGGGTCGCGACGCCCTGGATCGCTTCCTGCTTCTTCCCGGGGAAGAGGGTGATCTTGGTGCGCAGGGCGGCCACACCGGCGGCGAGCTCGCTGCCCGAGACCGGGCCGCTGCCGTCCAGGAAGGCGAGGGCGCTCTTCTCGGTCTCATCGAGCCAGCGCTCGTCCAGTCCGTTGCCGTCCTCGCGGAGGTGCTTGAGCAGGTTGCGGCGCTCCTTGGCGGCCACAGCGCGCGCGTTCGCCGCCTCGACGTGCGGGGCCATCTCGCCCGATACGACGAAGAGGGTGTTGCGCATGGAGAGCAGCCGCACCAGGGAGACGTCTTCGTAGAGCGACCGCTCGACTGCGGCGACCTCCGGCTCGGCGAGCCTGGCGCAGGCCGAGAGGAAGACGGTGGCCGCGTCGGTCGCGTGGAGTGCGACGACGGCGTCGGCCACCGCGACGGGCGATGACGCCCGTCCCCCGGGGGTCAGCAGATGGCGGCGGACGATCCGGATGCGGCGCTGTTCGTCACTGATGCGTTGCACGTCGGCTCCTCGGGAACGCGGCAGGCAGGTCAGAGGGCGAGCTTGAAGCCCACATGGCTGGCGATGAATCCCAGCCGCTCGTAGAAGCGGTGCGCGTCGGTGCGGGACAGGTCGGAGGTGAGCTGGACCAGTTGGCAGCCCTGCCGCCGTGATTCGTCCACCGCCCACTGGATCAGCCGGGTGCCGAGACCGCTTCCCCGTTCGTCCGCGTGGATGCGGACACCCTCGATCACGGACCGGGTCGAACCGCGCCGGGACAGCCCCGGAATCACGGTCAGCTGAAGGGTCCCGACGACACGCTCCTCGCGCACGGCGACCATCATGTGCTGATTCGGGTCGTCGGCCATCCGACGGAGCGCCGCTCGATAGGGCGCGAGGTCCTCCGGTGACTCGCGCTGGGCGCCCAGCGGGTCGTCGGCGAGCAGGGCCACGATCTCGGCCAGATCGTCGGCGGTCGCACGGCGTATCTCCAGATCGCTCATGATCCGCAGCCTACGCAGTCGGCAGATGCTAAGCGGGAACGGCCTTCAGTTCCTCGACGGCCCGGACGAGCGGGGCCAGTTCGGGATTCTCGGCGGCCTCGTCGAGCGCGATACGCAGAGCGCGGTCGTTGGTGGGGCGGGCCTCGGAGAGCAGGGTGAGCCCGTCGGGGGTGACGTCGGTGTAGATGCCCCTGCGGTCGGTGTCGCAGAGATACCGGGTCAGCAGCCCGCGGTCTTCGAGGCGGGTGACCAGGCGCGTGGTGGCGCTCTGGCTCAGCCCGACGGCGTCCGCCACCTGCTTCATCTGCAGGTGTCCGCCCGGGCCGCTGTGCTGTCGGCTGAGCACGTCCAGCAGGGAGTACTCGCGCACGCTCAGGTCGTGGCCGCTCTGCAGGGCCCGCTCGATGCGGGTCTCGATCCTGCCGTGGAGCAGGGAGAGCGCGATCCAGCCCTGGGAGAGGGCGGTCAGGGCCGGGTCCGTGGCTGTCATGGTCTCTCCTCCGTGCCGGAGCCGCTTACGTCCAGAGTAGCCGACGCACGCAATAGCCAGCGCTTGCAATTAAAGAGCGTCTGCAATTATTGTCTACGCATGTAAGGCGCAGTAGCAATCTTCTGGGAAGGGAACCCATGCCGCTCGCACTCCTCGCTCTGGCCATCGGGGCATTCGGTATCGGGACCACCGAGTTCGTGGTCATGGGGCTGCTCCCCGAGGTGGCCGCGGAGTTCCAGGTGTCCATCCCGGCCGCCGGCTTCCTGGCCACGGGCTATGCGCTCGGCGTCGTGCTCGGGGCGCCGCTGATGACCGCGCTCGGTACGAAGGTCAGCCGCAAGCGGATGCTGATGATGCTCATGGGCCTGTTCATCGTCGGCAATGTGGTCACCGCGGCCGCCCCCGTCTTCGAAGTGATGGTCGTCGGCCGTGTGATCGCCTCGCTCGCCCACGGCACCTTCTTCGGCATCGGAGCGGTCGTGGCGGCCGATCTGGTCGCCCCGCAGAAGAAGGCGGGAGCCATCGCCCTGATGTTCACCGGGCTCACCGTCGCCAATGTCGTCGGGGTGCCGGTGGGCACCTACGTCGGACAGCACGCCGGCTGGCGGGTCACGTTCTCCCTCGTCGCCGCGCTGGGCGTCCTCGGCCTGCTCGGCGTCGCCCGGCTCGTTCCCGAACAGCCCCGCGCCGAGGGCGTCAGGCTGCGGCAGGAGGTCGCCGCCTTCCGCAATGTGCAGGTCCTGCTCGCCATGGCGATGACGGTCCTCGGATTCGGCGGCGTCTTCGCGGCGATCACCTACATCACGCCGATGATGACGGAGACCGCCGGATACTCCACCTCCGCCGTCACCTGGCTGCTGGTCCTCTTCGGTCTCGGCATGGTCGGAGGCAACCTGATCGGCGGCAGGTACGCCGACCGGCGCCCCACGCTCATGCTCGCCGTGTCGCTGAGCGGCCTCGCCCTGGTCCTGGCCCTCTTCACCCTGACCGCCCACAACAAGGTCGCGGCGGCGGTCACCCTCGTCCTGATCGGTGCCTTCGGCTTCGCGACCGTGCCTCCGCTCCAGAAGCGGGTGCTCGACCAGGCGGTGGACGCCCCGACGCTGGCCTCCGCGATGAACATCGGTGCCTTCAACCTCGGCAACGCGCTCGCGGCCTGGCTCGGCGGGCTCGTCATCAGTGCCGGTCTCGGCTACACCGCCCCCAACTGGGTCGGAGCGGCGCTCGCCGCATCGGCACTGCTCCTCGCCCTCGCCTCCAGCGCGCTGGAGCGCCGTACGACCGCACCGAGCCGCCTCGTCGCCACCCACGCCCCGGAGCCGGCGGTGGTCCCCGAGCCCCGGAGCTGATGCCGGGGGGTCAGCCCGTGGCCAGGCTGAAGGGCGCGAAGTAACGGGGCCAGTCCGCGTACTGCCGCCCGCCGAGCGTCATCACCGTTGTCTCCGAGCCCGACCGCAGCCCACAGCGCCCGAGCCAGGCCACCAGGTCTTCGTGGCGAGCGTCGACGTCCACGCGCAGCGGCCGTTCCGTCGCCTCGGCCAACGAGGTCACGAGCAGCTTCGCCGTGGAGGTGTCCTTGGCGATCAGCGGCCCGACCGCATGGCTCGCCGCGCTCGGCGAGAGCGCGGCGAACCCGGTCAGCTCCCCGTCCTCCTCGGCGACCCGCAGATGATCGGCGAATGTCGGGAGCCGGGTCAGCAGATGCGTGCGGTCGAGCCCGAAGACGACCGAGTCCAGCTGCACCACCGCCCGCAGGTCGTGGGCGGAAGCAGACCGGATGACAGCCCCGGAGCCGCCGACAGGCTTGGGCCCGGCTGCCTCGGCCGACCGGAAGGCCCCGCTCAGGCGGATGGTGCGCCCCAACGTCCTGAATCCGAGCTCTTCGTAGAGCGGGCGGCCCGACGCCGTCGCATGGAGGCTGAGCGGGGTGTCCCCGACGGCCTCGATCACCCGCTGCATCAGATACCGGCCGACGCCGCGCCGGGCGTGGCGGCCGGCGACGAGCAGCATGCCGACGGCGGCCATCTCGGAGCCGTACGAGACCACCACGCAGGACGCCATCAGGCCCTTGCTGTCGGGGTCGTCGATGCCGTAGCCCGTGCCGGCCGCCAGCAGCAGCGTCCAGCGCTCCTCGTCGCGAGGCCAGCCCCGGTCCTCGCTGAGATCGGCGCAGACGACCAGGTCGTCCCGAGTGAGGCGCCGGATGGGGAGATCGGACAGCGGGCGGGGCAATGAGCTGGGCATACGGCTCAGGCTCTCCGACCGATGATCGCCCGTCCACCGCTTTACCGGAACTGGCCGGGTCCCGCAGCGAAATTAGGGCCCGGCCCTCGGCCGCGCACGGTTTCACGTGAAACACGAGCAGGCGAGAGAGCCGGCGCGTCAGCCCAGGTCGGCGGCGTGCAAGGCCCGGACCCCCTCGATATTGCCGTCCAGGTAGTGCCGCAACGACAGCGGCACGAGGTGCACCGCGGCGATGCCGACCCGGCTGAAGGGCACGCGTACGACGTCGTACTCGCCGCAGGGGGCGTCGATCTCGGGGCCGTGGCGCAGGGACAGGTCCATGGAGTCGAGGCGGCAGACGAAGAAGTGCTGCACCTTGACGCCCTTCACCCCGCCCTCCTCGATGTGTTCCACGGTGTCGACGAAGCAGGGCACCACATCGGTGATCTTGGCGCCCAGCTCCTCGTCCACCTCGCGGTGCAGGGCGTCGACGACGGTGGCGTCCTCGGGCTCCACCCCGCCACCCGGCGTGAGCCAGTACGGGTCCACCCCGGGCTTGGTGCGCTTGATGAGGATGAGGTCGTCGCCGTCGAGCAGGATGGCGCGTGCGGTGCGCTTGACCACAGGACGTTCGGTCATGGCAGAAGCGTGGCCCACGGGACCCGTTCTGAAACACCGGGACGCGGTCGGGCGCTCCTGCGGTCACCAGTCGGCCGCCGCCCGCAGCAGCCATTCGTGCGCCCGGGCGAGATGCGGAAGCGCGAGCGTGCCGGTCCGCGCGGCCAGGAAGTACGTACGCAGGGGCGGGACCGGAGGATCGAGCAGCGCCACCACCGCGCCTCGTTCCAGCGCGTCCTCGCACAGATAGCGCGGCAGCACGGCGAGCCCCGCACCGGCGGCCGCGCACTCCAGGACCGCCCGCAGGTCCGGGGCGATGACGGCGCCGGCGGCCGCGGGCGCACTGTCGAAGACGGCGGCCCAGTAGCGGGAGACGAGCGGCAGGCTCTCGTGCACCTCCACCACGGGCAGCTGCTCCAGGACCACGGGACCGTTGCGGCGCAGCGTGCCCGGCCCCAGCCGGCCGGCCCAGCGCGGGGCGGCGACCAGGACGTGCTCCTCGTCGCAGAGCGGGGTGGCGGTGAGCAGTTCCCCGCGCGGCCGGGCCGTCACGACGGCCAGGTCGTGGTGACCGGCGGCCAGGCCCTCCAGGGTCTCGTCCGTGGCGGCGGAGAACGACCCGCGCAGCGCGAGGCCCTGGGCGATCAGCGGTGTGAGCGCGGGCAGGACGCGCAGGGAGAGGAATTCCGGTGGGCCCGCCAGATGCAGGGTCCGTACGCCCGCCTCCTCGTCGAGGTCGGTCTCGGCGATCTCGACCAGCGCGTCCAGGTGCGGAGCGGCCCGGTGCGCGAGTTCGTCGCCGATGGTCGTCGGGGTCACTCCCCGGGCCCTGCGCAGGAACAGCGGGCGGCCCAGCTGCCGTTCCAGGGTGCGTATCTGGGAGGTCACGGCCGGCTGCGGGAGGCCGAGCAGGGCGGCGGCGCGGGTGAACGAGCCGGCCCGGTGGACGGTGACGAAGGTGCGCAGCAGGGCCAGATCCACGTCTCGTCCCTCCCGCCCTCACGCAGTGACGTATCCGATGGGACCCCGGACAACTATAAATATGTCGATAGGCCGCTGCCGCTACTGTGATTGGACACTGACGCAGAGTCAACTAGCCTTGTCGAGGTGGCTCTTCACGAGGAGAAGACGAAGGGCCGGGGCGGTCCGAGCCACGAGGGGGGAGGCTCGGACCGCCGTACCGCGCGGCGGGATCAGCTCCCGGCGGTGGCCACGGCCAGGGCCTGCTCGACATCGGCCACCAGGTCGGCGGCGTTCTCGGCGCCGACGGAGAAGCGGATGAAGCCCTCCGGCACGGAGTCGCCGCCCCAGCGGCCCCGGCGCTCGGCGGTGGAGCGTACGCCTCCGAAGCTGGTGGCGTCCTCGACCAGCCGCAGGGCGGCCAGGAAGCGCTCCGCGGTCCCCCGGTCGGCGAGCACGAACGACACCACCGAGCCGAAGCGCCGCATCTGGCGTACCGCGTTCGCGTACGAGGGGTCGGTGGGCAGTCCGGGGTAGCGCAGGCCGGACACGGCCTGGTGCTTGGCGAGCTCCTCGGCGAGCACGAGGGCGTTCGCGCACTGCCGCTCGATGCGCAGTTCCAGTGTCGCCAGGGACCGGTGCGCGAGCCATGCCTCCATGGGGCCGGGGATCGCACCGACGATCTTGCGCCAGCGCCGCACCCCGGCCGTGAGCTCGGGGTCGCGGCAGGTCACGTGGCCGAGCAGCAGGTCGCCGTGGCCCGTCATGCCCTTGGTGTCACTGGCCACGGAGAAGTCGGCGCCCAGCTCCAGCGGACGCTGGCCGAGCGGGGTGGCGAGGGTGTTGTCGACGGCGACCAGCGTGCCGCCGGCGTGCGCGGCCTCGACGAGGCGCCGCACGTCGCAGACGTCGAGGCCCGGGTTGGAGGGCGTCTCCAGCCACAGGAGCTTGGCGCCCTCCAGGACCGCGAGCTGTGCGTCGCCGCCGGTCGGCGCGGTCCGCACCTCGACTCCGTACGCCTCCAGCTGCTCGCGCAGCAGGGGAAGGGCCTGGTAGCCGTCGTCGGGGAGGACGACGGCGTCGCCGCTGCGCGCCTGGGAGAACAGGACGGCCGAAATCGCCGCCATCCCGGAGGCGAAGACGGAGGTGTCCACGTCCTCGCCCGGTGCTTCGAGTTCCCCGATGGCCTGTTCCAGCCGGGTCCAGGTCGGGTTGCCGTCCCGGCCGTAGGTGTAGGGGCCGGTCGGCTCGCCGGACAGGTGGAAGTGCGCGGCGAAGACCGGTCCGGGGAGGGTGGGCTCGTACTGCTGCGGTTCCGGCAGGCCCGCGCGTACCGCACGCGTTCCGTCGCCCTGGGTGCTCATGGTTCGTCCTCGCTTCTCTCCCCGGCCGGTCACCGGTCCTGGTCGCACTGTCTCAGGTGGACGCGGGTGGCTTCCCGCCGGGCGGATCAGTCCTCGTCCGGGAGGACGACGTTCAGCGCCCAGGACACGATCGAGACGATCAGGCCACCGAGGACGGCGGTCCAGAAGCCCTCGACATGGAAGCTCAGGTCGAGCACTCCGGACAGCCACGAGGTGAGCAGCAGCATCAGGGCGTTCACCACGAGCGTGATCAGGCCCAGGGTGAGGATGAAGAGGGGCAGGGTGAGCAGCTTCACGATCGGCTTGACCACGACGTTGACCAGGCCGAAGACCAGCGCGACGAGGACCAGGGTCAGGGCCTTGCGACCGGTGCTGCCGCCGGTCAGCGTGATGTTCTGGACCAGCCAGATGGCCACGGCCAGCGCACCCGCGTTGGCGATCGTCTTGACTACGAAATTCTTCATGTGTCTGATCGTGGCAGACATGATCGGTGGCGGACACCGGCTGGGCAGAGGCAAGGGGCGGACGGTCCATGAAGGCATTCAGGCTGGACGAACTGGAGGCGGAACGGGCCGCCAACGACGGCGCGTACCTGCAGTTTCTCCGCGAGCGGAACATGTCGGTCGGTCTGTACGCCCTGGACGCCGGCGACCTCGATCCGCAGAAGCCGCACAGCCAGGACGAGGTCTACCTCGTGGTCAGTGGTCGTGCGTCGATCACCGTCGGCATGGAAACGACACAGGTGGGAAGAGGGAGTGTCGTCTACGTACCCGCGGGCACGGCCCACAAGTTCCACCACATCACCGAGGACCTGCGGGTGATGGTGGTGTTCTCGCCGCCCGAGGGATGAGTCCGCGGCCTGTGCGTCCCAGGGTTCCCTAAGGGATCGATCAGGGGAGGACAAGGGCTTCCCGGGGTCCGGCGGCCGTCTTTCGCCTCTAGCATCGAAGCAGGAACTCACAGAGACGAGGTAAGGACGATGGCCGTGCGGGAGATATTCGCTGGGATGCCCTGGTGGGTGAAGTGGATCGCGGTGCCCGTGCTCGCGATCGTCGTGTTCGGTGGTCTGATCGCCAGCCTGGTCGCGTTCGTGGTCGGTCTGCTCTTCAAGATCCTGATCTTCGTGATCCTGGTCGGCGGGCTCGTTTTCGTCGTACGGAAGTTCATGTCGTCGTCCTCCGGAAACGGCTGGTGACCGCACGCCCGATGGGGGATTAGCCCAGCTGAGCTAAGGGGAAGGCGAATCGGCACCCGGTCACAGGGCGGCCGATACAGTGACACTCCTCTGCCGCCACCTGGGAAAACACCGTAAGTCACCACCCCGACCAGTGGTTTGTACGGGATCCGGCCTCCGGCCCCCCAGGTCCCCGGCAGACCTGTGGGGGCGGCCCCCACGGGCGGGCTGACCGCCCGTCACCATGCCTGGGGGTGACCGTTGACCACGGCATCGAGTACGGCTGTTCCGACGCTCATCGGGTCGGTGCAGCGGGCGCTGAGGCTGCTGGAGGCTGTGGGCACCCATCGCGACGGGGCGCCGGCCAAACAGCTCGCGAGGGAAGCGGGGCTTCCCCTTCCCACCGCCTACCACCTGCTGCGGACCCTGACCCACGAGGGATATCTGCGCCGGGAGAACGGCGTCTTCCGCTTCGGCGCCGCCGCCGAACGGCTGATGGGCGACCGCGCCGCTCAGAGCCGGCGCAGCGTCATGGCCCGTTCCCTGGGCCGCTGGCGGGACATCGTCGGAGCCCCGGTGTACTGCGCCATCTACCGCGAGGGCGAGATCGAGCTCCTCGCCGTGGCGGACACCCCCGAGCGGCCGGCGGTCGACGAGTGGGCGGCGTTCCGCGAGACCGGGCACGCGCACGCGATCGGCCAGTGTCTGCTGAGCCGGCTGGACGAGAAGGCCCGCGAGGACCACCTGGACCGGCACCCGGTGCGCCCGCTGACCCGGTACTCGGTGCGCGACCGTGCGGCGTTCCTCGCCCGGCTGCGGTCCCTGGAGCGTACGGAACCGGTCATCGAGCGCCAGGAGTACGCGCTCGGGACCGTCTGCGCGGCCATCCCGATCACGGCCGGATTCACCGCTGCCGCGATGGCCATTTCGGTACCCCTCCACGAGGAGGATCGGTTGCTGCCCGCAGTCGAACGGCTACGCGGTGAAGTGTCGAGCCTCTTGCGTTCGTTCGTGTTCTCTATCAGTATCTGAAAAATCACTCCTTGTGATCTGCTATCGCGTGCACCACGATGGCGTCAATAGGGCCATGGGGGATCATTCCTGGCCAGATTCATCTACTGCGGGGTTGAACGATGCGCGAGTCGGTTCAAGCTGAGGTCATGATGAGCTTCCTCGTCTCCGAGGAGCTCTCATTCCGTATCCCGGTGGAGCTCCGGTACGAAGTGTGCGATCCGTACGCGATCCGGATGACCTTCCATCTGCCCGGCGACGCCCCCGTCACCTGGGCCTTCGGCCGTGAGCTGCTGCTCGACGGCCTCAACAGCCCCAGTGGTGACGGGGATGTCCACATCGCGCCGACCGAGCCCGAGGGGCTGTGTGATGTCCACATCCGGCTGCAGGTGGGTGCCGACCGTGCGCTCTTCCGGGCGGGCACGGCACCTCTTGTCGCCTTCCTCGACCGTACGGACAAGCTGGTGCCGCTCGGGCAGGAGTGCACGCTGGGTGACTTCGACGGCAATCTGGAGGAGGCGCTGGGGCGCATTCTGGCCGAAGAGCAGAACGCGGGCTGATGTGGTTTACGGCTCGGGAGCCGTCTTGCCACTCGAACACGACACCTGCCGATCGGGTGAATCACGCTGTGTGTTCCGGTCACGGCCTCGCCCGCCGTCGCCGGCCCCTGCCGCTCCGCACGGGTGCCGAAGCCCCGGCTTCCGCGCCGACCCCCGTGCGGTCCGCGGAGACGACCAGCGCCGCGAGCGCTGTCGTCACCGGCACGGAGGCGACCAGTCCGATCGAGCCGACGAGAGTGCGCACGATCTCCTCCGCCACCAGCTCGCTGTTGGCGACCGTCCCCACACTGCTCTGCGCGACCGTGAACAGCAGCAGGAGGGGCAGCGCGGCGCCCGCATAGGCGAGCACCAGGGTGTTGACCACGGAGGCGATGTGATCGCGGCCGATTCTGATCCCTGCCCGGTAGAGCTGCTTCGCAGTCATGGTGGGGTTCGCCTGGCGCAGCTCCCAGACCGCCGAGGTCTGGGTGACCGTGACGTCGTCGAGCACTCCCAGGGAGCCGATGATGACGCCGGCCAGCAGCAGTCCGCTCATGTCGATGTGCGGATACAGGCCGTGGATGAGGCCGGTGTTGTCGTCGGTGTTCCCGCTCAGGCTCGCCCAGCCGATGAAGAGCGAGCCGAGCAGCCCGATCAGCAGCAGTGAGATCAGGGTGCCGATGACGGCGACGGAGGTGCGGGCGGTCAACCCGTGGCAGATGTAGAGCGCGATCAGCATGATCGCTCCGGCCCCGACGACCGCCACCAGCAGCGGATTCGAGCCCTGCAGTATGGCCGGAAGGATGAACAGGGTCAGTACGGCGAACGACAGGGCGAGCGCCACCAGGGCCATGACCCCGCGCATCCTGCCCACGAGCACCACCGCGAGGGCGAAGATCCCGGCCAGCAGATACAGGGGGAACTTCCGGTTCACGTCCGTCACGGAGTACTGGAGGTCATGGGGCGCGTCGGGGGCGTACGCCACCACCACCCCCTGGCCCTCCCGCAGTTGCCTCGGCGCGTCCGGCTGGACGACCTCGACGAACCGGCGCCCCGAGTCGGGGCCGGTGGTGACCTCGACGGTGGCCTTCTCGCAGCGGCCGCCGGACGCCGGTCCGTCCTCGGGGGGTTGGGTCTCGCCGCTGACGGGAAGCTGGGCGGCGTTCACGTCCTTGCAGTCGACCTTGACGACGCTCACCACCTTTCCCTGCTGGGTCTGCCGGTCGAAACCGACACCGGTCCGTTCGTGCCCAGGCGCACCATTCGGCCAGAGCGCCACGAGGCCGACGAGTACGGCGGCCGCGAAGGGGATCAGCACGGCGGCGATCACCTTGCGCAGATGGGTGGAGACGGGTGCGGCCGGGCCATGGCTGTGCGTGTGCTGATGGCCCTGCGGTTCTGGGTCGCGATGAGGGGGCGTCACCGGCCGATCATCGCAAGAAGGAAGGGGCCCTCTGTTCAGCTCACCCGTCCGGGGGCTAGCGTGGTGGCACCTTTGCACACGCGGGAGCTCGGAGCACCGGGCTGAGAGGGCGCTGACCGCCGTACGACCGTACGGGAGACGCTGCGCCGACCGCCGAACCTGTTACCGGGTAATGCCGGCGTAGGGAGTAGGTCTCATGACCACATCGGACACACGCACGCCTGCCTCCAATCAGGGCGACGAGGCCGGGAAGTCCATCGGCTGGCACAAGGGATACGTCCAGGGGCCGCGCCCCGACATCCGGGTGCCGGTCCGCCAGGTGCACCTGACCAACGGCAAGGACGTGACGCTGTACGACACGTCCGGGCCGTACACCGACCCCGCGGTCGGGACCGACGTCCGGCGCGGCCTCGCACCGCTCCGGGAGAACTGGATCATCGCCCGCAGCGACACCGAGGAGTACGCGGGCCGCCCCGCCCGTCCCGAGGACGACGGGCTCAAGCACACCTCGCCACGGGGCGGGCTGCGCAATCTGGACGCGGTGTTCCCCGGCCGCCCGCGCCGCCCGCGGCGGAGCCGGGACGGACGGCCCGTCACCCAGCTCGCGTACGCCCGCAGGGGCGAGATCACCCCGGAGATGGAGTACGTCGCGGTCCGCGAGAACGTGCCGGCGGAGGTGGTGCGCGAGGAGATCGCGGCCGGTCGCGCGGTGCTGCCCGCCAACGTCAACCACCCGGAGACCGAGCCGATGATCATCGGAAAGCGGTTCCTGGTGAAGGTCAATGCCAACATCGGCAACTCCGCGGTGACGTCCTCCATCGAGGAGGAGGTGGACAAGATGACGTGGGCGACCCGGTGGGGTGCGGACACGGTCATGGACCTTTCCACCGGCCGCAACATCCACACCACCCGTGAGTGGGTTCTTCGCAATTCACCCGTACCGATCGGAACCGTCCCCCTCTACCAGGCCCTTGAGAAGGTCGACGGGCGGGCGGAGGAACTGACCTGGGAGATCTACAAGGACACCGTCATCGAGCAGGCCGAGCAGGGCGTGGACTACATGACGGTGCACGCCGGCGTACGCCTGCCGTACGTGCCGCTGACCGCGCGGCGCAAGACCGGCATCGTCTCCCGGGGCGGCTCGATCATGGCGGCGTGGTGCCTGGCGCACCACAAGGAGTCGTTCCTGTACGAGCAATTCGAGGAGCTCTGCGAGATCCTCGCGGCGTACGACGTGACGTACTCACTGGGCGACGGGCTGCGCCCCGGGTCGATCGCGGACGCCAACGACGAGGCCCAGTTCGCCGAACTGCGCACGCTCGGCGAACTGAACACGGTCGCCAAGCGGTTCGGCGTGCAGACCATGATCGAGGGGCCGGGACACGTCCCGATGCACAAGATCAAGGAGAACATCGACCTTCAGCAGGAGATCTGCGAGGAGGCGCCGTTCTACACGCTCGGCCCGCTGACCACCGACATCGCGCCGGCGTACGACCACATCACCTCGGGTATCGGGGCCGCGATGATCGCCTGGTGGGGGACGGCGATGCTCTGCTACGTGACGCCCAAGGAGCACCTGGGGCTGCCGAACCGGGACGATGTGAAGACCGGGGTCATCACGTACAAGATCGCGGCCCACGCGGCCGACCTGGCCAAGGGGCACCCGGGGGCGCAGGAGTGGGACGACGCGCTGTCGGACGCGCGGTTCGAATTCCGCTGGGAGGACCAGTTCAACCTGGCGCTCGACCCGGACACGGCGCGGGAGTTCCACGACGAGACCCTGCCCGCCGAGCCCGCGAAGACGGCGCACTTCTGCTCGATGTGCGGTCCGAAGTTCTGTTCGATGAAGATCAGCCACAGCATCAGCGAGCAGTTCGGCGGCGCGGAGAGCGCGGAGGCGACGGCCGAGGAGATCGCCGAGGGGATGCTCGGCAAGTCGCGTGAATTCGCGGCGGGCGGGAACCGGGTCTATCTGCCGTTGGCCGACTGACCTGCTACGGGACCGGTCGCGCACGGCTCCGGCGCCTGGTGCCGGAGCCGTGGCGGTCAGTCCAGTTCGTGCTCGGGACCGCCGAAGTCGGGGCTGGTGAAGTCCGGGCTGCTGTACGTGGGGCGGGGCGCCGCGGCCGGGCCCTCGTCCGGGCCGGCGAAGTCGGGCCTGCTGTAGCCGATCTTGGGGAGGCGGCCCGTCGGGCGGTGCGGGGCGGGGACCGCGGGACCGGCGGCGGGCTCGGCGAGGGCGTCGCGCAGGAAGGGCACGATGCCCCGCTCCAGCAGCGCCTGCCGCCAGGCGTCCTTGGCGCGGGCCACGTCGTCGGGCAGCTGTTCGCGGGCTTCCCGCGCGGACAGGGACGTCGAGCCGTTGCGCAGGGCGGCGATGAGCAGGCCGATGGCGGCGACGAAGATGGCGGCGGCCGTGACGGCGGCGAAGAACCAGCCGGCGTCCACCATGGGGCCGGCGAACGCCGGTGGCGGCTCCAGCATCTTCAGGAGGTAGCCGACCAGCAGGAATATGGCCGCCGCCGTACCCGCCAGCATTGGCGCCAGAACGGTGACGACCGCTCCTATGCCGGCCCCCGACTGGCCGAGGCCGTCCGGCGCTGCGCCGGAGGCCGTGTCCCGGGCGGTGGCGCGTGCTTCGTCGCGGACCTTCACGTACTGCACGTACTCCGCGGCGGCCGTGGCAGTGATCAGGGCGACGGCCGCCAGCGCCATGGTGCGCAGCTGGACGGCGTTGAGGCGTTCGCCGACGGCGGCCAGTTCCGGTCGTTCGTGTGCGTGACGCAGTGCGTCGTCGAGGAGCCGTTCGTACTCGGGCCGGTCCTCGGTCAGCAGGTGCGGAGCGCTGTTCATCTGCATCCCCCGATGCTCCGTCGGGCCTGTGTGCCCGCTGGGTCCGGGCAGTTTGGGCGGAAACGGAGGAGAGCCTGCTTACTGATAGGCCGATGGTAGAGCGCGCACGGCACGGGGTGACAGAGGGTTTCCGGAATTGGCCCCTGCACTCGGCGTGGTCAGCTCGGGATGCGTCTTCCCCGCAGGGCGTCAGTCATGCAGGGGGAGTTGGACGACCAGTAGCTTTCCGGCCATGGTCACCCCGCCGTCCATGGCGATGGCGAGCCCGTCCGCGTACACATGCGGCCCGTCGACCTGCGGCCCGGCACCGTCCTCGCTGTCCTCGGAGCCGACCTCGCCGGTCAGGTACGGGATGGGGCTGTGGCCATGGACGACGCGCCGGCCGCCGTAGGCCGCCATCAGTTCCTGGACGGCCTGGGCGCCCGAGTCGTCGCGGAAGGCGAACCGCTTGGTGAGCTTGCGGAACAGGTCCCAGCACTCGTCGGCGTCGTTACGCGTGAGGATGGCGTGCACCGTGTCGTTGACGTCCTCGATGGTGGAGCCGTAGTCGAGGTACGCCGTCGTGTCCGAGTGCATCAGGAGGTGCCCGTCCTCCTCGACGACGGCGTCGAGCCGGGACATCCACTGGAGGTGGACGTCCTGAAGGCGCTCCATGTCCGTCTTCTGCCCGCCGTTGAGCAGCCAGGCCGCCTGGAAGGTGGCCGTTCCCGCGCCGGAGTTCACCGGGGTGTCGCCGAACCGCTTGGCGCCGATGAGCAGCAGCTCGTGGTTGCCCATCAGGGCCTTGCAGTATCCGCCGGCGGCCGCGGCCTCGGCGGAGAGCCGCATGACGAGGTCGATGACGCCGATGCCGTCGGGGCCCCGGTCGGTGAAGTCGCCGAGGAACCAGAGGCGCGCGTTGCCCGCCGCCCAGCGGCCTTCGGAGTCGATCAGACCCTGCTCGGCGAGGGCCGCGATCAGCTCGTCCAGGTAGCCGTGGACGTCACCGACCACGTAGAGGGGGCCGAGGCCCGGAGCGGCGGCGGGGCGCGGTTCTGGCACGGGCTGCACCTGGGCGGGTTCGTCGACGCTGATGACGGGAAGATCGCGCGCCGTCGGGGTGTACCCCTCCGGCGTCCCGCCCTCGGGGAAGGCGTTCCCCGGGTGCGGCGACGCGGGCGGCGCGGGGGACTGCGCATAGGGCGGTACGCGGAAGTCGCGCAACGTCGCCGTCCGCACCACGGGTTCCTGACCGGCCCCCTGTGTCATCGACCCCTCCACACCACCGTCGCGCCGCCGTACACCTGACGGGCCCTGCTGGTCGGGTTGGTCCGCGGTGTCGTGCGTCCATCATAGGAATGCAGATCGTGCTCTGGGACGCACCAGGGGTGGTGAATCCTTCCGCATGCCAGGTTCGTCGGTCGATTGGTCCTAATTGGGATGATCAGTCCCCTGCCGGGGAACGCGGCGCACTGACCGTGGTGCGGGGCGGGCGGCGTTGCGAGGACGTCCGGACGATGAGCTCCGTCGGCACCACCCGTTCCACCGGACCGTCCTGGTCGACGCCCTCGATGGCGTCGATGAGCAGCTGGACGACTGCCGTGCCGATCCTCCGCGGCTTCAGCGAGAGCGTCGTGATGGGCGGCTCGGTCGTCGCGTACACCGTGGATTCGCTGCAGCAGACGAGGAGCAGGTCCTCGGGGACGCGCAGGCCGTAGCGGCGGGCGGCCGCCAGCAGGTCCGTGCCGTTGGGGTCGAAGAGCCCGTAGACGGCGTCGGGGCGGTCCGGACGGGCCAGCAGCCGGTCGGCTGCCACCGCCCCCGCGCACGGGTCGTGGGCGGGATAGGACTCGTAGACCGGATCCTGCCCCACGCGCTCGCACCAGTGCAGGTAGGCGGTGGTGGAGAGCCGGGTGTACGTGTCGGTGGTGGTGCCGGTGAGCAGTCCGATACGGCGGGCCCCGGCGGCGGCCAGATGGTCCAGGAGGTCGAGCACGGCCGCCCGGTGGTCGTTGTCCACCCAGGCGGTGACGGGCAGCGACCCAGCGGGACGGCCGTCGGAGACGACGGGCAGCCCCTGGCGGACCAGCTCGGAGACGACCGGGTCCTGGTCGGACGGATCGATGACGACGGTGCCGTCGAGCGCCACGTTGGACCAGACGTCGTGGCGCGAGGTGGCCGGCAGGATGACCAGGGCGTAGCCGCGGGCGAGGGCCGCCGAGGTGGCCGCCCTCGCCATTTCCGCGAAGTACGCGAACTCGGTGAAGGTGAAAGGTTCATCCCCGTATGTCGTCACGGTCAGGCCGATGAGGCCGGACTTGCCGGTACGGAGCGTGCGGGCCGCCGCGGAAGGGCGATAGCCCAGGCGCTCTGCGACCTCGCGGACATGGCGGCGGGTGGCGTCCGGGAGCCTGCCCTTGCCGTTGAGCGCGTCGGAGACGGTCGTGATGGAGACGCCGGCGGCGGCGGCCACATCCCGGATTCCGGCACGTCCCTGCCTGCCGCCGCGCCGGGGGGTCTCCGTCCGGCTCACCTGGTGCTTCCCTGCTGCTGTCATGGCGAGCCGATAGTAGGGGGCGGGCGGGGAATTGGCCCGGTCGCATATTCACGCGTTGACAGGCACGTTTCTGCAAGGTCATCGGGCCCCAACGGCTATATGAAGCAAGGCTGTTGGTGGGGTCTACCGTCATGTGTCATGCATCCGACCGGATGGACCTGCCGAGGGGGCAAGGTCTCGAGGAGGTCTCAACTCACCTTTTCGAGGGACGCGCGCCACGGAGTGAGCCACCGGCGCGCGCCACCGCCGGTCGCGCTCCCCCTCATTCCGGGGTCCACCGGACGAATCCGCTGTCCACCCGTTCGCAGCGGCGCCCAATCCTCATAAGGTGAGCAGTATTGATGTGGACGGATGGTCGAGGAGGACCTGCGGTGAGCGAGACGAGCCCCAAGCTGCGCGCCGAACTGGACGGCGTTCCCGCCTATGTTCCGGGCAAACCGGCATCGGCGGACGGACCCGCCGCTTTCAAGCTGTCCTCCAACGAGAACCCGTATCCGCCGCTGCCGGGCGTGATGGAGAGCGCGCTGGCGGCCGCCGGGCACTTCAACCGCTACCCGGACATGGCCTGCACCGGTCTGATGAACGAGCTGGCCGACCGTTTCGGTGTGCCCGTCTCGCACCTGGCCACCGGCACCGGTTCGGTCGGCGTGGCCCAGCAGCTGCTTCAGGCCACTTCCGGCCCGGGCGACGAGGTGATCTACGCCTGGCGTTCCTTCGAGGCGTACCCGATCATCACGCAGGTCAGCGGCGCGACCTCGGTCAAGGTGCCGCTGACCGACGGTGATGTGCACGACCTGGACGCGATGGCGGACGCGATCACCGACCGGACGCGGCTGATCTTCGTCTGCAACCCGAACAACCCGACCGGCACCGTCGTGCGCCGGGCCGAGCTGGAACGATTCCTCGACCGGGTGCCGAGCGATGTGCTCGTGGTGCTGGACGAGGCGTACAAGGAGTTCATCCGCGACGTCGAGGTCCCCGACGGCCTGGAGATCTACCGGGACCGCCCCAACGTGGCAGTGCTGCGGACGTTCTCCAAGGCGTACGGGCTCGCGGGGCTGCGGGTCGGCTTCGCGGTGGCCCACGAGCCGGTGGCGGCCGCGCTGCGCAAGACGGCGGTGCCGTTCGGCGTCAGCCAGCTCGCCCAGGACGCTGCGGTGGCCTCGCTGCGCGCCGAGGACGAGCTGCTGGGCCGGGTCGGCTCGCTGGTGTGCGAGCGGGACCGGGTCTCCGAGGCCCTGGCGCGGCAGGGGTGGACGGTGCCCGAGTCCCAGGCGAACTTCGTCTGGCTGCGGCTCGGCGACCGCACCCTGGACTTCGCGGCGGCCTGTGAGAAGGCCGGTGTGGTGGTCCGGCCGTTCGCGGGCGAAGGCGTGCGTGTGACGATCGGCGAGAACGAGGCGAACGACCTGTTCCTGAAGGTGACGGAGTCGTTCCGCCAGGAGCTGTAGCCGGCGTCGTCCGGCAGCTGGGCCCCGTATCTCGTGAGAGGTACGGGGCCCTTTCGCATGCCCGGAGCGGGGCCGGCGGTTGACAGGGGACCCCGGGCGAAGAGCCCGAAAGCGTGTGCGCCATAATTGCTTGTGAATGTGAACGCGTTCACAAGCGTGTCCTGCTTCCTCCCGTGATCCGTTGGATTTAACGGACAAACTGCCGGTATGCAACTACGGCGACGTAAGGAGAAGACGACGTGGAGCTAGCTCTGGCGCCGGAGACCCTGGCGCGATGGCAGTTCGGTACGACGACCGTCTACCACTTCCTCTTCGTTCCTCTGACGATCTCTCTCGCGGCGCTCACCGCCGGCCTGCAGACCGCCTGGGTGCGGACCAACAAGGAGAAGTACCTCAGGGCGACCAAGTTCTGGGGAAAGCTCTTCCTGATCAACATCGCCATGGGTGTCGTCACGGGCATCGTCCAGGAGTTCCAGTTCGGGATGAACTGGTCCGACTACTCGCGGTTCGTCGGTGACATCTTCGGGGCTCCGCTCGCGTTCGAGGCCCTGATCGCGTTCTTCTTCGAGTCCACCTTCATCGGACTGTGGATCTTCGGCTGGGACAAGCTTCCGAAGAAGATCCACCTCGCCTGCATCTGGATGGTGTCCCTCGGCACCATCCTCTCCGCCTACTTCATCCTGGCGGCCAACTCCTGGATGCAGCACCCGGTCGGTTACCGCATCAACGAGGAACGCGGACGCGCCGAGCTCACCGACTTCTGGCACGTGCTCACGCAGAACACCGCGCTGACCCAGTTCTTCCACACCATCACGGCCGCCTTCCTGGTCGGTGGCGCGTTCATGGTCGGCATCGCGGCCTTCCACCTGGCCCGCAAGAAGCACACTCCGGTGATGCGGACCTCCTTGCGGTTGGGCCTGGTCACCGTGGTGATCGCCGGCCTGCTGACCGCTATCAGCGGCGACCAGCTCGGCAAGGTGATGTTCAAGCAGCAGCCGATGAAGATGGCGGCGGCTGAAGCGCTGTGGGACGGACAGAACTCCGCACCCTTCTCGATCTTCGCTTACGGAGACGTCAGCAAGGGCCACAACTCGGTCGAGATCTCGATCCCCGGGATACTGTCCTTTCTCGCCGACGACGACTTCCACTCGTACGTGCCGGGCATCAACGACATCAACAAGGCGGAGCAGGAACGCTTTGGCCCCGGTGACTACCGGCCCAACATCCCCGTCGCGTTCTGGAGCTTCCGGTGGATGATCGGCTTCGGCATGGCCTCGTTCGGCCTCGGCATCCTCGGCCTGTGGCTCACACGAAAGAAGTTCATGCTGCCGGAGGCGATGCGCACCGGTGAGGACGAGGTGCCGCACCTGGTCCTGTTCAAGAACAAGGCCTTGAGCCCCAAGCTGGCCCGGTGCTACTGGGTCGTCGCCCTGTGGACCCTGCTCTTCCCGCTGATCGCTAACTCCTGGGGCTGGATCTTCACCGAGATGGGACGGCAGCCGTGGGTCGTCTACGGAGTGCTCCAGACCCGCAACGCGGTCTCCCCCGGCGTCTCCCAGGGTGAGGTGCTCACCTCACTGATCGTCTTCACCACGCTCTACGCGGCGCTTGCGGTGATCGAGGTCAAGCTCCTCCTTAAGTACATCAAGGCCGGACCCCCGGAGCTCACGGACGACGACCTCAACCCGCCCACCCGGATCGGCGGCGACCACGAAGACGCCGACCGGCCCATGGCCTTCTCCTACTGAGAGCGGGAGCCGAGATATGGAACTCCACGACGTCTGGTTCGTGCTCATCGCCGTCCTGTGGACCGGCTACTTCTTCCTGGAGGGCTTCGACTTCGGGATCGGCGTCCTCACCAAGCTACTGGCCCGGGACCGCAAGGAACGGCGGGTGCTGATCAACACCATCGGCCCGGTCTGGGACGGCAACGAGGTCTGGCTGCTCAGCGCCGGCGGGGCGACCTTCGCCGCGTTCCCCGAGTGGTACGCCACGCTGTTCTCCGGCTTCTATCTGCCGCTGCTGCTCATCCTGCTCTGCCTGATCGTGCGCGGCGTCGCCTTCGAGTACCGGGCGAAGCGGCCGGAGGAGAAGTGGCAGACCAACTGGGAACACGCGATCTTCTGGACCTCGCTGATCCCCGCCGTGCTGTGGGGCGTGGCCTTCGGCAACATCGTGCGCGGCGTGAAGATCGACGCGCACATGGAGTACACGGGCAGCGTCCTGGACCTGCTGAACCCCTACGCGCTCCTCGGCGGCCTGGTCACCCTCACCCTCTTCACCTTCCACGGCGCGGTGTTCGCCGGGCTGAAGACGGCCGGTGACATCCGGGCGCGGGCGCGCGGGCTGGCCCTGAAACTGGGCGCCGTCACGGCCGTGCTCGCGCTCGCCTTCCTCATCTGGACCCAGGTCGAGAACGGGGACGGGCGGAGCCTGATCGCGATGATCGTCGCGGCGGCGGCGCTGGTCGGTGCGATCGCGATGGCCGCGGCAGGGCGCGAGGGGTGGTCCTTCGCGTTCTCCGGTGTGGCCATCGCGGCGACGGTCGCCATGTTGTTCCTGACGCTCTTCCCGAACGTCATGCCGTCCTCGCTGAACGACGCCTGGAGCCTCACGGTCACCAACGCCTCGTCCAGCCCGTACACGTTGAAGATCATGACCTGGTGCGCCGGTATCGCCACCCCGGTCGTGCTGCTCTACCAGGGGTGGACGTACTGGGTGTTCCGCAAGCGGATCGGCACCCAGCACATCGCCGAAGCGCACTGACGCAGTGAGTTCCCCGACCGAGCCGAGCCGCAAGGGATGTTTCACGTGAAACCGATCGACCCGCGCCTGCTCCGCCACGCCCGCGCCACACGCCTGTTCATGGTCGCCGTGGTGGTGCTCGGCCTGGCCGGGGCGGCGCTGGTCATCGCCCAGGCCATGCTCATCGCCGAGATCGTGGTGGGCGGCTTCGAGGACGGCCTGACGGCGGGCGGGCTGCGCACCCCGCTCCTGCTGCTCGCGGCGGTCGCGCTCGGGCGGGCCCTGGTCTCCTGGCTCACCGAACTCGCCGCCCACCGGGCGGGTGCGGCGGTCAAGTCCGAACTGCGCCGACGGCTGCTCGACCGGGCCGCGGCGCTGGGGCCGGACTGGCTGAGCGGGCAGCGCACCGGCTCGCTGGTGACGCTGGCCACTCGGGGGATCGACGCCCTGGACGACTACTTCGCGCGGTATCTGCCGCAGTTGGGGCTCGCGGTGGTCGTGCCGGCGGCCGTGCTGGCCAGGGTCGTCACCGAGGACTGGGTCTCGGCGGCGATCATCGTGGTCACGCTGCCGCTCATCCCGCTCTTCATGATCCTGATCGGCTGGGCGACCCAGTCGCGCATGGACCGTCAGTGGCGACTGCTCTCCCGGCTCTCGGGCCACTTCCTCGATGTGGTGGCCGGACTGCCGACGCTGAAGGTGTTCGGCCGGGCCAAGGCCCAGGCCGAGTCGATCCGCAGGATCACCTCGCAGTACCGGCAGGCCACCCTGCGCACCCTGCGGATCGCCTTCCTGTCGTCCTTCGCGCTCGAACTCCTCGCCACCTTGTCGGTGGCCCTCGTCGCGGTCACCATCGGCATGCGGCTCGTGCACGGTGAACTCGACCTCTACACCGGTCTGCTGGTCCTGATCCTCGCGCCCGAGGCATACCTGCCCATCCGTCAGGTGGGGGCGCAGTTCCATGCGGCCGCCGAGGGCCTTTCAGCGGCGGAGGAGGTCTTCGCGGTCCTGGAGACGGAGCCCCGCCCGAGCGGTACGGGGGAGGTCCCCGGCTCGCTGCGGCTGGAGTTGGAGGGGGTGACGGTACGGCACGAGGGGCGGTCCGAGCCCTCGCTCGCCGCCACCTGGCTGACCGTCGAGGAGGGGGAGACGGTCGCTCTGGTCGGCCCGAGCGGCGTCGGCAAGTCCACCCTTCTGAACGCGGTGCTGGGCTTCACGGCCCCCGACGAGGGCCGGGTACGGGTCGGCGGCACCGATCTGGCGGACGTCTCCCTCGAACGCTGGCGGGAGCACATCGCCTGGGTGCCGCAGCGCCCCCATCTCTTCGCGGGCACCATCGCGGAGAACGTGAGGCCGGCCAGGCCCGCCGCCGACGACAGCGCAGTGACGGCGGCGCTGCGCGACGCGGGGGCGTACGAGTTCGTACGAGGGCTTCCGGACGGCGACCGCACGGTGCTCGGTGAAGACGGCGCCGGTCTCTCCGCGGGGCAGCGGCAGCGGATCGCGCTGGCCCGGGCCTTCCTCGCCGACCGGCCGGTGCTGCTGCTGGACGAGCCGACCGCGAGCCTGGACGGCGAGACGGAGGCGGGGATCGTCGAGGCCGTACGGAGGCTGGCGGCGGGCCGGACCGTGCTGCTGGTCGTGCACCGGCCGGCGCTGCTGTCGGTCGCGGACCGGGTGGTGACGCTGACGGCTCCGGATGCCCTTGCCCAGGAAGCCCCTGTGGTGCCGCCCAGCCCCGTGAGCTCACCCCGCGTTCTGCCGGCCGAGTCGGCGCCCGCAGCCGAAGTGCTTGCGGAGACCACGTCAGCGCGCAGGCATGTGCTGACCCGGGTCCGGGACGCCGCAGGTGCCCAACGCGCCCGGTTCGGGCTCGCCCTGCTCCTGGGGAGCCTCGCCCTGGGGTCCGCCGTGGGGCTCATGGCGGTCTCCGGCTGGCTGATCTCCCGGGCGTCCGAGCAGCCGCCCGTCCTCTATCTGATGGTCGCGGTGACGGCCACCCGTGCCTTCGGGATCGGCCGGGCGGTCTTCCGCTACGCCGAGCGCCTCGTCTCGCACGACGCGGTCCTGCGGATGCTCGCCGAACTGCGCGTCGCCGTGTACCGCAGCCTGGAGCGCATCGCGCCCGGCGGCCTGCGCGGCGCCCGGCGCGGGGATCTGCTCTCGCGGCTGGTCGCGGACGTGGACGCGCTTCAGGACTACTGGCTGCGGTGGCTGCTGCCCGTCGGCACCGCAGCCCTCGTCGGCGCCGCGACCGTCGGTTTCACCGGCTGGCTGCTCCCCCAGGCCGGCCTGGTCCTGGCCGTGGGGCTGCTGCTGGCGGGCGTCGGGGTCCCGCTCGTCAGCGGTGCCTGTGCCCGCCGCGCTGAACGCCGACTGGCCCCCGCCCGTGCCGACCTGGCGACCCGGATCACCGATCTGCTGGGCGGGACGGCCGAGCTGACCGTGGCGGGCGCCCTGCCGGGACGCGCGGCCCGCACCCGTGCGGCCGATGCCGTTCTCACCCGGATCGCGTCGCGTGCGGCGACCGCGACCGCGCTCGGGGGCGGCCTCACCGCTCTGATCGCCGGCCTCACGGTGGTGGCCGCCGCCCTGGTCGCCCTTCCGGCGGTGGTGGACGGCCGGCTCGCCGGCGTGGAGCTCGCCGTGGTCGTCCTCACCCCGCCGGCCGCCTTCGAGGCCGTCACCGGTCTGCCGCTCGCCGCCCAGTACCGGCAGCGGGTCAGGCGGAGCGCGGAGCGCGTGTACGAGGTGCTGGACGCCCCTGTGCCCGTACGGGAGCCCGAAGCGCCGGCCGCGACGCCGACGAGCCCCTTCCCGCTGGAGGTGCGCGGGCTGTCGGCCCGGTACGCGGACACGGCCCACGACGCGCTCGCCTCCGTGGACCTCACGCTGGAGGCGGGCCGC
The DNA here is from genome assembly GCF_044761525.1 of Streptomyces sp. NPDC097595. NCBI lineage: Bacteria > Bacillati > Actinomycetota > Actinomycetes > Kitasatosporales > Streptomycetaceae > Streptomyces > Streptomyces sp. NPDC097595. The sequence continues at coordinate 107,940 of NZ_JBIWCN010000020.1, forward strand.
CGGATCGCCGTCGTGGGGCCCTCCGGGTCCGGCAAGACCACGCTGGCCCAGGTCCTTCTCCGCTTCCTGGACGCGCGGGCGGGCAGCTACCGGATCGGCGGCGTGGACGCCTCGGCGCTGGACGGGGACACCGTGCGGAGGTTCGTCGGGCTGTGCGCCCAGGACGCCCACATCTTCGACAGCTCGCTCCGGGAGAACCTGCGGCTCGCCCGCCCCGCCGCGGCCGAGCCCGAACTGCGCGACGCCCTGGCGCGGGCCCGCCTGCTCGACTGGGCGGACGCGCTGCCGGACGGGCTGGACACCCTCGTCGGGGAGCACGGCGCCCGCCTCTCCGGAGGGCAGCGCCAGCGGCTCGCCCTGGCCCGGGCGCTGCTCGCCGACTTCCCCGTCCTCGTGCTGGACGAGCCCGCCGAGCACTTGGACCTGCCGACGGCGGACGCCCTGACGGCGGACCTGCTGTCGGCGACCCTGGGGCGTACGACGGTCCTGATCACACACCGGCTCGCCGGTCTCGAAGCCGTGGACGAGGTGGTGGTCCTGGAGGCGGGCTCGATCGTGCAGCGGGGCCCGTACGACGTCCTGGCCTCGGTCGACGGGCCGCTGAGCCGGATGCTGGCGCGGGAACGGGAAACCGCCGGGCGGCCGGAAGCCGCTGTGGCGGCCCGCGCATAGGTCTTCCCCGGCCAGGGATTCCGACTTTCCAGGTCAAATATGACTAATTAGGCTCGCAGTATGTCTGAGGAGGATCCGGCCAGGAGCCTGCAGAGCCTGTCCACCGAGCTCACCGCCCAGGTGCCGCGCCTGCTGGAAGCCATGCGTTCCGTGGGGACCGGCCTCGAACTGCATTCCACGCTCGACCGGATCTGCGAGACGGCGGCGGAGCTGGCCCACGCCCGCTACGCCGCGATCGGGGTCGTGAACGAGGAGGGCGAGGGCCTCTCCGACTTCGTCACCTATGGGGTTCCCGACCCGGTGGCGCACGAGATCGGCCGACGACCCGACGGGCACCGGGGCCTGCTCGGCGCCCTCATCCACGACCCCCGCCCGCTGCGTCTCGCGGACCTCACCACCGATCCGAGGTTCGCCGGTTTTCCGCCCGGGCACCCGCTGATGCGGACGTTCCTCGGCGTCCCGATCAGGGTCCAGGGCGAGATTTTCGGCAATCTGTATCTCGCCGAGAAGGACGGCGGCGGCGAGTTCAGCGACTACGACCTGCACCTGGTGCGCGTACTGGCGACGGAGGCCGGGATCGCCATCGGCAACGCGCGGCTGTACGAGGCGGCCCGGCAGCGCGAGCGGTGGATCGACGGCTCGGTCGCCGTGACAACAGCCCTGCTCTCCGGCAGCGACGCCGACGACGCGCTCACGGTGGTCGCGGAGCAGGCCCGCCGTCTCGCGGGTGCCGCCGCCGGCATCGTGCTGCTGCCGGCCGAGGGCGGCGGCCTGGAGATCGTCGCCGTCTCGGCGGACGATCCGACCGATTCGCTCGGGGTGATCATTCCGGCCCAGAGCCCCGTGGTGGGCATGCTGCTGAGCGGTGAGGCGGTCTTCGTGGACGATTCGGCCACCGATAGCCGCCTGATCACCAGGCTGGCGGATCCGTTCGGCCCGAACATGCTGCTGCCCCTGCACAGCGGGGGCCGGGTGCTGGGCGCCCTGGCCATGCCCCGGGCCAGGGGCGACCGGCCCTTCACGGAGACGGAACGGACGCTGGCCACCCAGTTCGCCTCGCAGGCCGCGCTGGCCCTGATGATGGCCGACGCGCAGCGCGACCGGGAGCGCCTCGCGGTCTACGAGGACCGCGACCGGATCGCCCGTGACCTGCACGATCTGGTCATCCAGCGACTGTTCGCGACCGGGATGATGCTGGAGAGCGCGCAGCGGCGGTCGGACGTGCCGGAGGTGCAGACCGGGGTCGGCCGGGCGGTGGACGAGCTGGACGTGACCATCCAGGAGATCCGGACCGCGATCTTCGCGCTTCAGCAGGAGCCGGCGGAGGCGCCGTCCGGGCTGCGCACCCGGGTCCTGCGCGAGATCAACATGGCGGCCGTGCCCCTGGGGTTCAAGCCGTCCCACCGCTTCGTCGGGGCGGTCGACTCACTGGTCGGCGAGCTGACGGCCAAGAACCTGATCGCGGCGCTGCGCGAGGCGCTGTCCAACGCCTTCCGGCACGCCGGAGCGGCCCGCATCGAGGTGGTCGTGGACGCGACCGTCACGCTGGACGACGGGCGGGACGCGGTGCGGCTCTCGGTCGCCGACGACGGGGTGGGCATGCCGGAGGGCGGGCGCCGCAGCGGACTTCGGAACCTGGCCCGCCGGGCGGAGTCGCTGGGCGGGGCCAGCTGGTTCGAGCGGGGGATCGGGGAGGGCGGCGGCGGTACGACGGTGGTGTGGCAGGCACCGCTGTGAGTGCCGGTGCGCGGCTTGAGGGCCCGGGCCGGGCTTCTCGACGGCGCCCAAGGCGCCGATCTACCGGATTCCCAGCGGCCGGGCTCAGCGTCCCGCGAGGCTTCCCGCTCGTTCGGCGAGGATGCGTTCGATGACCACGGCCACGCCGTCCTCGTTGTTGGTGACCGTACGGCCGGAGGCGGCGGCCAGGGCGGCCGGGTGGGCGTTGCCCATGGCGTACGAGGAGCCGGCCCAGCTCAGCATCTCCACGTCGTTGGGCATGTCGCCGAAGGCGACGACCTCGGCGGCGACGATGCCTCGTTCGGCGCAGCACAGTTCCAGGGTGCTGGCCTTGGAGACGCCCGGTCCGCTGATCTCGATGAGCGCGGTGGGGCTGGACCGGGTGAAGGTGGCCCGCTCCCCGGCGGCCGCCCGGGCCAGCGCCAGGAACTCGTCCGGGTCCAGCTCGCCGTGGCGGGCGAGCAGCTTCAGCACGGGGACGCCGTCGCCCGGGGCCTCCTCGTGCAGGAGCTTCTCCGCCACCGCCACGGTGGCGCCCGGGTCGAGGTAGAACGGCGGGTAGGCGGGCTCGTAGTGGATGCCGGTGGCCAGCTCGACGGCGAAGGACGTGCCGGGCGCGGCGGCGCGCAGCGTGTGGACGACGTCGAGGGCCGTCACACGCTCCAGGCCCCGGACCTTCAGCAGTCGTCCGCCGGCATGCAGATCGGCGACGGCCGCGCCGTTGGCGCAGATCGCCAGACCGTGTCCGTGGACGTGGTCGCTGACGACGTCCATCCAGCGGGCGGGGCGGCCGGTGACGAAGAAGACCTCGACCCCCGCCTCCTCGGCTGCGGCGAGCGCCCGGATCGTGCGGTCCGAGACGGTCTTGTCGTCGCGCAGGAGAGTGCCGTCCAGATCCGTGGCGATCAGCCGGGGAGCGACAGGAGCGGACTGCTCGATAACGGTAGTCACCCGTACATTCTCGCGCATGGAGGCGCACGTGCGTGCGATGGGTCGCACATTTGAGAGCTCGCGTCCCTGACCTCAGAACATTCCTCCGGCATATGTCCGCGTCGTCCTACGAGTCACGAGAAGCGGCACCTCCTCGTCCTCTCGTAGGGTCGCCCCATGCGACTGAGCACTGTGATTCTGCCGATCCACCGCTGGCATCAGGGCGGACGCGAGCGCTGGCGGGGCGCCGAGGAGCTGGGCTTCCACGCCGCCTACACCTACGACCACCTGTCCTGGCGGGCCTTCCGGGACAGCCCGTGGTTCGGGGCGCTGCCGACGCTCACGGCAGCCGCGGCAGCCACCGACCGGCTCCGGCTCGGCACGCTCGTCACCTCGCCGAACTTCCGCCACCCGGTCACCCTGGCCAAGGAGCTGATCTCGCTCGACGACATCTCGGCGGGCCGGATCACGCTGGGCATCGGTGCGGGCGGCAACGGCTTCGACGCGACGACCCTGCTGCGGAGCGGCGAGGCGCCGTGGACGCCGCGGGAGCGCGCCGACCGCTTCGGCGAGTTCGTGACCCTGCTCGACGCCCTGTTGCGGGAGCCGGCCGGTACGTCGTACGAGGGGGAGTTCTACGCGGCCACCGAGGCGCGGAATCTGCCCGGGTGTGTGCAGCGGCCCCGCCTGCCCTTCGCCGTCGCCGCCACGGGACCGCGCGGTCTGGCGCTGGCCGCGCGCCACGGTCAGGCGTGGGTGACCACGGGGGACCCGAAGCTGTACGAGGCGGGTAGCGGCGCGCAGTCGGTCGAGGCCCTCGGGCGGCAGGTGGATGGGCTGGGGCGCGCGTGCGCGGAGGCCGGGCGGGACGTGGCCGAGCTGGAGAAGGTCCTGCTCACCGGGTTCACGCCGGAGTTCAACCCGGGCCTCGCCGCGGGCGGGGGCCGGCCGTTCGACTCCGTCGACGCGTTCGTGGATTTCGCGGGCAGGCATGCGGAGCTGGGGTTCACGGAGATCGTCATCCACGCGCCGGTGCCCGCCGACGGGCCGGGGTTCGACGCGGCGGTGCCGGACGAGAAGCTGTTCGAGGAGATCGCGACGCGGGGCGCGGCCCAGCTGGCCGGCTGACGGTGGGCCGGGGCCCGTACGCTCGCGCGCCCCGCTCAGCCCGGCAGGCGCAGGAACTCGGCGGGCACGGCATCCGTGAGCCACACCCCGTTGGCGCTGACCCAGAACGTGTGGCCCGCGCGGTGCATGGCGCCCGAGTCCACGGACAGCACGACGGGACGCCCGCGCCGGGCTCCCACGCGGGTGGCGGTCTCGCGGTCGGGCGAGAGATGCACGTGGGTACGGCTCATCGGGCGCAGCCCCTCGGTGCGGATCGCGTCCAGGGACCGGCCGACCGTGCCGTGGTAGAGGTACGCGGGCGGTTCGGCCGGAGGCAGCCCCAGGTCCACGGCCACGGTGTGGCCCTGGCTCGCCCGGATGCGGTCGGCGTCGACGGCGAAGCGCTGCTTGTCGTTGGAGGCGACGACGTGGTCGAGCTCCGCCCTGCTGATCGGGAAGTGATGGCGAGCCGCCGCGCTCAGCAGCTCCTCGACCGGCACCCAGCCATGGGCGTCGAGCGTGAGCCCGATCCGCTCGGGCTGGTGCCGCAGGTGCTTGGAGAGGTATTTGGACACCTTGACGGTGCGTCTTTCATCCATCCCTTCAGCGTGCTCCCGACGCGTCCTGGACGCATCCCCATTTCGCTCGGGCTTCACCGAAACGATTTTGGCTCAGAGGTTTGATCCACAGTCAGTTCGACTTATCCACAGGCTAATTGGCCTTGCTGTGGACAACGAGTGTCCCGTATAAGCATTTTGGGCAACTTGTCACTTTCTATGGGGTGGTGAGACCAGTGAGTCCAACGTCCTTTTGTTCACCTCCCTTTCGGAGGCGGCGGCGACGAAGGCGACGACGCCACCCGGCCCAACCAGGCGCTCGACCGCGTCGATTGTCGAGGCCGGGAGGCTCACGGACACCTCGTTCCGGGCAGTGGCGACCGCCCCGCCGGGCACATCGGCGGCGAGATGCTCCTCCAGGTGCCTCGTCGCGAACATCCTCATCGCACGGGCGAGTTCGACGTCCACGGTCTGCTGGGCCAGCGGCCTCAGCCGCCGGACCATCGAAGCCGCGTCATCGGCGTCCGCGTCGGACGGTGGCCGATGGCCCAGGTACCGGGCGAAGACGTGCTCGGTCGTGAACTCCAGGAAGCGGGAGGCTATCTGCTCGACCTGGCCGCGAAGTTCCCGCAGCTGCCCGGCAATCGCGGACAGCGGCACGCCTGCCGCGTACAACTCGACCGCGACCGCGAGTTCCTGCGGGCTCGGCACGCCGAATTCGTCGTCGCTTCCCGGCAGGCGTTCGAGGACGCCGAGCTCGATCGCCTCGCCGATGGCCCCCTCATCGGCCTCGCCGCCGAATTTCGCGGCCAGTTGGACGCGGGTGATGCGGCCGGCCCGCTCGTCGCTCCACGGGCCGTGCACTTCGGCGACGAGCCCCAGCACACCGCCCAGCCCGCGCCCCGTGTCCCAGGCGTCCAGCAACTCCTTGATGCTGACCAGGGTGTAGCCCCGGTCCAGCAGATCGGCGATCTGGCGGAGGCGGCTGAGGTGGGCCGGTCCGTAGACATTGGCCCGGCCCCGCCGCTCCGGCGCGGGCAGCAGTCCGCGGTCCTGATAGCCGCGAATCGTACGGACCGTGGCGCCACTCGCGTGCGCGAGGTCCTCGATCCGGTACTCGGGCGCCAACGGGTCTGTCAGCGAACCCCGTTCGCCTTCGGAGCCCTCAGCGCCGGCCGGGCTCACAGCGGCGGCTTCAGCCGGGCGATGCCCCGCAGCACGCCGGGGCCGACGCGGGACAGGAAGCGTACGGCGTGGGACTCGGGCGTCACCGGAACGACGGCCTGATTGCGCACGACCGCACGGAGGACCGCCTCCGCGACCTTCTCCGGCGGGTAGTTGCGCGCTCCGTAGAGCTTGCCGGCGCGCTTCCGCAGCCGCTGCTCCTCCGCCGCGTCCGTCCCGACGAACCGCGCCGTGGCAGTGATACCGGTGTTGACGATCCCCGGGCAGATCGCGCTGACCCCGATCGACTTCTCGGCGAGCTCGGCGCGCAGGCATTCGCTGAGCATCAGCACGGCTGCCTTCGACGTGCTGTACGCGGGGAGGGCGCGGGACGGCTGAAAGGCCGCCGCGGAAGCGGTGTTGACGATATGGCCGCCCTGGCCGCGCTCCGCCATCTGGCGCCCGAAGAGCCGGCAGCCGTGGATGACCCCCCACAGGTTCACGTCGAGGACGGTCCGCCAGTCCTCGGACGTCGTCTCCAGGAACGGGCCCGACAGCCCGATGCCCGCGTTGTTGACCAGCACATCGACGATGCCGTACTCATCGGCCACCCGGGCGGCCAGCTTCTCCATCGCCTGCTCGTCGCTCACGTCCACCGCCTCGGCCCAGGCTTCCGGAGCCCCGGCCAGCCGGGCCGACTCCGCCGTCCGCTCGGCCCCTTCGGCATCCCGGTCGACGGCCACCACCCGGGCCCCCGCCTCCGCGAAGGCCAGTGCCGTGGCGCGCCCTATCCCGCCCGCCGCACCCGTCACCAGCACGAGCCGGCCGCCGAACCACTCCGCGTAGGGCCCACTCGCCCGGGTCTCCACCGGATCGCCGGTCGTCCGGGCCGACTCGATGGCCGTCACGAACTCACCGACCCACGAAGCCAGCTGGTCCGGGCGGGTGCGCGGCACCCAGTGCTTGGCCGGAAGCGAGCGACGGGTCAACTGCGGGACCCAGGAATCGAGGTCGTCGTAGAGCTGCTCCGAGAGGAACACGTCCCCGGTCGGCGTGATCAGCTGCACCGGCACATGCGCGTAAGCGTCGTTACGCGGCCTGCGCAGCCGTGAGCGGACGTTGTCCCGGTAGAGCCAGGCCCCGTGCGCCGCGTCACTGGGCAGCGAGGACGTCGGGTAGTCGCCCGGGGGCACCTTCTCCAGCCGCTCCAGGATGCCCGGCCACCGCTTGCCGAGCGGCCCGCGCCAGGCCAGCTCCGGCAGGACCGGGGTGTGCAGCATGTACACGTACCAGGACTTGGCGCCCTGCCCGAGGAGCTGACCGACGCGGCGCGGAGTGGGCCGGTTCACCCGGCGTTTGATCCAGTGCCCGAAGTGGTCCAGGGAAGGGCCGGACATCGAGGTGAAGGACGCGATCCGGCCCTCCGTACGGCCCACCGTGGCGAACTCCCAGGACTGGACCGAACCCCAGTCGTGGCCCACCACATGCACAGGACGGTCCGGACTCACCGTGTCGGCCACGGCCAGGAAGTCATCGGTCAGCTTCTCCAGCGTGAAGCCCCCGCGCAGGGGCTTCGGCGCCGTCGAACTGCCGTGTCCGCGCACGTCGTACAGGACGACGTGCCACTCGTCGGCCAGCCGGGCGGCGACCTGCGTCCAGACCTCCTTGCTGTCCGGATAGCCGTGCACCAGCACGATCGTCGGCCGCTCCGGGGCCCCCAGCTCGACCACGCACAGCTCGATGCCGCCCGTGGCCACCCGGCGCTCGCGCGCGCCCGGCAGATCGAGCAGACGCGGGCCGCCGGTCCCACCGGACTGCCCCGTGCCCACGGGCCGTTCGCTCTTCCCTCGTGACGCCATGCCACCGTCCGTTCGCTGCTGTGTGCGGTACGTGCTCGTAACGTGACACTGATGAATGTGACAATGACCGGCGGCTACGTCAAGGGGTGTGCGCGGCCTGTGGATAACTCTCTGTGCAGGCCATGACGGCTTTCGGCCGGGGCTGCCGTGGTCCTCAATGGGGTCCCCTTACGGGTCCCCTACAACTCGAGGCTGACGCCGATCCAACCGTCAGGTCTGACGACCGCTGTGGTCCGCGCCACTACCGTCGTTTCCGTGAATGTCATCGCTGCCGAAGGTCTGAGTAAACGGTTCCCCCGGGTGACCGCACTTGACCGGCTCACCCTGGACATCGGCCCGGGTGTGACCGGGCTGGTGGGCGCCAACGGGGCCGGCAAGTCCACGCTGATCAAGATCCTGCTGGGGCTGTCCCCCGCGACCGAGGGCAGGGCCGCCGTGCTCGGGCTCGACGTCTCGACCAGCGGTCCCGCCATCCGCGAGCGGGTCGGCTACATGCCGGAGCACGACTGCCTGCCGCCCGACGTCTCGGCCACCGAGTTCGTCGTGCACATGGCGCGCATGTCCGGTCTGCCACCCACCGCCGCTCGTGAACGCACGGCGGACACCCTGCGCCATGTCGGCCTGTACGAGGAGCGCTACCGCCCCATCGGCGGCTACTCGACGGGCATGAAGCAGCGGGTCAAGCTGGCCCAGGCGCTGGTGCACGACCCCCAACTGGTCCTGCTCGACGAGCCGACGAACGGGCTCGACCCGGTCGGCCGCGACGAGATGCTCGGCCTGATCCGCCGGATCCACAGCGATTTCGGCATCTCGGTCCTGGTCACCTCGCATCTGCTCGGCGAGCTGGAGCGCACCTGCGACCACGTCGTCGTCGTCGACGGCGGGAAGCTGCTGCGCTCCAGCTCCACCAGCGACTTCACCCAGACCACGACGACGCTCGCGGTCGAGGTCACCGACAGCGACACCCACCCGGACGGAACGGGCGCCCTGCGCCGTTCCCTCACCGAGGAGGGCGTCAAACTCGTCGGCCCCGACGGACTGGACACTCAGGGGCTGCCCGGTGCCGGTCACATCCTGCTGGTCGAGGCGACCGGCGAGGAGACGTACGACCTCGTGCGCGACAGCGTCGCGGGGCTCGGACTCGGCCTCGTACGGATGGAACAGCGCCGTCACCACATCGCCGAGGTGTTCCGCAGCGACGAGGCGCAGCCCGCGGCCGTGCCGGCCGGAGCCGTACTGCAGAAGGGGAGCGGACGCGATGAGCACTGAGACCGGCGCCGCGACCGGGAACGAGACCTCCCGGATCCACAACATCGGCTACCGCGCCTACGACGGCCCTCGGCTCGGGCGCGCGTACGCCCGCCGCTCGCTGTACTCGCAGACCCTGCGCGGCTCCTTCGGTCTCGGCCGGTCGGCCAAGTCCAAGGTGCTGCCCATGCTGCTGTTCGGCGTGATGTGCCTCGTGGCCGCGATCATCGTCGCCGTCGCCATTGCCACACCGGGGACGACGAAACTTCCGATCAAGTACACATCGTTCGCGATCTATCTGCAGGCCGTCATCGGCCTGTTCATCGCCGCGCAGGCACCGCAGGCGGTCTCCAGGGATCTCCGGTTCAAGACCGTACCGCTGTACTTCTCACGGCCGATCGAGCACGGGGACTACGTCCTCGCCAAGTTCGCCGCCATGGCATCCGCTGTCTTCGTGCTCACGGGTGCGCCGGTCGTGATCCTCTACATCGGCGCGCTGCTGGGGAAGTTCGACTTCGGCGACCAGACCGAGTGGTTCGCCCAGGGGATGGTTTCCGTGCTGCTGCTCTCCGTGCTGTTCGCCGGACTCGGCCTCGTGATGGCCGCGCTGACCCCGCGCCGCGGCTTTGGCGTGGCAGCCGTCATCGCGCTGCTGATGATCACGTACGGGGCGGTCTCGACCGTCCAGGGCATCGCCTGGTCCACGGGTTCCGAGGGCGCGGTGCCGTGGCTCGGGTTGTTCTCCCCCATCACGCTGATCGACGGGGTGCAGACCGCGTTCCTCGGAGCGACCTCCGCCTTCCCCGGCGGCAACGGTCCGGACGCCGGTATCGGTGTCGTCTATCTGCTCGTTGTTCTCGCGCTGATCGCCGGCTCGTACGCCGTGCTGATGCGCCGCTACCGGAGGGTCGGGCTGTGACCACCATCGAGATCGACCACACCTCCCGCTGGTTCGGCAACGTGGTCGCCGTCAACGACGTGAGCATGACCGTGGGCCCCGGGGTCACCGGTCTGCTCGGCCCCAACGGCGCCGGCAAGTCCACGCTGATCAACATGATGGCCGGATTCCTCGCCCCTTCGACGGGCACGGTCACGCTCGACGGAAAGCCGATCTGGCGCAACGAGGCGGTGTACCGGGAGATCGGCATCGTGCCCGAGCGGGAGGGGATGTACGACTTCCTGACCGGCCGCGAATTCGTGGTGGCCAACGCCGAACTGCACGGACTCGGCGACGCCGAGGCGGCCGCCGCGCTGGCCACGGTCGAGATGGAGTACGCGCAGGACCGCAAGATCTCGACGTACAGCAAGGGCATGCGCCAGCGGGTGAAGATGGCGTCCGCTCTCGTCCACAACCCGTCCGTGCTGCTGCTCGACGAGCCGTTCAACGGGATGGACCCGCGCCAGCGCATGCAGCTGATGGACCTGCTGCGCCGGATGGGCGCGGAGGGCCGGACGGTCCTCTTCTCTTCGCACATCCTCGAAGAGGTCGAGCAGCTCGCCTCGCACATCGAAGTGATCGTCGCGGGCCGGCACGCGGCCTCCGGTGACTTCCGCCGCATCCGCCGGCTGATGACGGACCGTCCGCACCGCTATCTCGTACGGTCCAGCGACGACCGGGCCCTGGCCGCCGCGCTCATCGCCGATCCGTCGACGGCCGGGATCGAAGTGGACCTGAGCGAGAACGCTTTGCGTATCCAGGCGATCGATTTTGCGCGCTTCACCACACTGTTGCCCAAGGTCGCACGCGAGCAGGGCATTCGTCTGCTGACCGTTTCACCGTCCGACGAGTCCCTCGAATCGGTCTTTTCCTATCTCGTAGCGGCCTGAGGCCGACAAGGAGCTGTGACGTCATGTACGACCCCACAGTCGCCCGGCTCACCTACCGGGCGCTGCTCGGCCGGCGCCGGGCCGCCATCCTCTTCGTGCTGCCCGCACTGCTGATCGTCATCGCGGTGGCGGTACGGATGTTCGCGGGGGCCGACGACCAGGTGGCCTCGGACGTCCTGGGCGGATTCGCCATCGCCACCATGGTGCCGCTGATCGGCGTGATCGCCGGCACGGGCGCCATCGGGCCGGAGATCGACGACGGCTCGATCGTCTACCTGCTGTCCAAGCCGGTGAGCCGGCCGACGATCATCTTCACCAAGCTGATCGTCGCGATCGCGGTGACCATGGTCTTTTCGGCGGTGCCGACGCTGCTCGCGGGGCTGATCCTCAACGGCAACGGCCAGCAGATCGCGGTGGCGTACACCATCGCCGCCCTGGTCGCCTCGATCGCCTACAGCGCGCTGTTCCTGCTGCTGGGCACGGTCAGCCGGCACGCGGTCGTGCTGGGCCTCGTCTACGCGCTGGTGTGGGAGGCCCTGTTCGGCAGCCTGGTGCCGGGTGCGCGCACGCTCAGCGTGCAGCAGTGGTCGCTCGCGCTGGCGGAGAAGACCGGCGGCAACGGCGCCATCACCTCGGACGTCGGTCTGCCGCTCGCCACGGTCCTGCTGGCGGTGGTCACCATCGCGGCGACCTGGTACGCGGGCCAGAAGCTGCGCACGCTGAAGCTGGCCGGCGAGGAGTGAGCGGACCGCCGTCCGACATGTGACAACCCCCGGTCATCGGCCGGGGGTTGTCACATGTCGGACAGTCTTACGCGTAACTGTACGGTTATCGGTGCGTTGTTCACGGTGCGTGGAGGCAACTGGAATCCGTGGCGTCGTAGCGTTCGTGAAAAGTGCAGATGGCCGATACGGCGAGGGAGCACCCGCCGGTCGGTTCCTTGAGTGAGTGGCAACCGTGAGCGTCCTCCGCCCCTGAAGCCCGGGGAGAGGGCTGTCCATTTCCGCGAAGCTTTCACGAACGGAAGGCAGCTCATGCCGACGGAAGTCGCTCTACTCGAATCGCGCGCGCTGCGCGTCGAACAGATGGGGCGTGTCGACGCCCTGGACAAGGTGAAGTGCCTTGTCATGCTCCCGGATGGGATTCACGTCCGCACAGAGGATGTGGCTCGTTACTTCGAAGTATCCACAAGGGCGGTCAGGAGGCTGACCGACCGGCATCAGGGCGAGCTTTCAGAGAATGGGATGCGGGTACTGCGTGGCTCTGACCTGCGAGACTTCCATAGCGACATGCTGTCGCTATGGGGTGGCGAGGAAGGGGGAAGTTATCCACAGGCAGCCACCCAGCTCCGCCTCTACACCCGGCGGACCGTCCTCAACGTCGCCATGCTTCTTCGCGACAGCGACGTCGCCCGGTGCGTGCGTACGTATCTGCTCGACGCCGAACAGGACCTGCGGGCGGGATACGCGTCGCTCGAACACCGCGTCACCCGGGTCGAAAGCCACCTGGCCGGCGTGGGCACCGCGCTCCAGGAGCTGGGCCCGGTCCTCAGCCGGATGTCGCACCGGCTGGACAGCCTCGACCGCAGGCTGGAGGCGACTCACCAGGTCGTCGGCGCCATGAGCGTGAGGCTCAGCGGGGTCTCTGAGGACGTGGTCCGGCTCGACGACCGCATGGACGCCCTGGCGCGCAATCTGAAGGAGCTGAACCGCCGCAACAAGCGCTGATCCGGACCACGAGGTCCACAAAGAAGGCGCGACGGCGTAGAAAAAGGCTCAGGGACCGAGGTCGAGTGCCCCGGTCCCTGAGCCGCGCGAAGAGAGCGACCGCCTACGACTCCCGCAGCAGCCGTTCCAGCACCACCGCGATCCCGTCGTCGTCGTTCGACGTGGTCGTCTCCTGAGCGACGGCCTTCAGATCGGCGTGGGCGTTGGCCATGGCCACGCCGTGCCGGGCCCAGGCGAACATGGGGATGTCGTTGGGCATGTCGCCGAAGGCGATCGTGTCTGCCGCCTTCACGCCCAGTCGGCGCGCGGCCAGCGAGAGGCCGGTGGCCTTGCTCAGCCCCAGCGGCAGGATCTCCACGACCCCCGGGCCCGCCATGACCACGTCCACCAGATTGCCGACCGCCGCCCGCGCGGCCTTCGCCAGTGCGTCGTCGTCCAGATCCGGATGCTGTATGTACACCTTGTTCAGCGGAGCGGCCCACATCTCGGCCGGGTCCTGCACGAAGAGGGCCGGACGCGGCCCCTCCTGCACGCGGTAGCCCGGCCCGACCAGCACCTCGCCGTCGAGCCCGTCGCGGCTCGCGGCCAGCGCCAGCGGACCGACTTCCGCCTCGACCTTGGAGAGGGCGAGCCCGGCGAGCTGCCGGTCCAGTGTGAGCGACGTGAGCAGCCTGCGCTCACCCGCGTGGTAGACTTGAGCGCCCTGCGCGCAGACGGCCAGGCCCTCGTAGCCGAGGTCGTCCAGGATGTGCCGGGTCCAGGGGACGGCGCGGCCGGTGACGACGATGTGCGCCGCGCCGGCACCGGCGGCGGCCTTCAGTGCCTCGCGGGTCCGCGCGGAGACGGTCTCGTCGTCGCGCAGCAGGGTGCCGTCGAGGTCGGTGGCGACAAGCTTGTACGGGAAGGTCACTTGGCGACCGGCTCCAGAATCTCGCGCCCGCCCAGGTAGGGGCGGAGCACCTCGGGCACCCGCACCGAACCATCGGCCAGCTGGTGGTTCTCCAGGATCGCCACGATGGTGCGCGGGACGGCGCAAAGCGTGCCGTTCAGCGTGGCCAGGGGACGCATGGTCTTCTTGCCGTCGCGGTTGTCCCGCATCCGGACCGAGAGCCTGCGCGCCTGGAACTCGCCGCAGTTGGACGCCGAGGTGAGCTCGCGGTACTTGCCCTGGGTCGGGATCCACGCCTCGCAGTCGTACTTCCTGGTGGCCGAGGCCCCCAGGTCGCCGCTGGCGACGTCGATGACCTGGAAGGGCAGTTCGAGGCCGGTGAGCCACTGCTTCTCCCAGTCCAGGAGGCGAAGGTGCTCGGCCTCCGCGTCCGCCGGGTCGACGTACGAGAACATCTCGACCTTGGTGAACTGGTGCACCCGGAAGATGCCGCGGGTGTCCTTGCCGTACGTGCCGGCCTCGCGGCGGTAGCAGGAGGAGTAGCCGGCGTAGCGCAGCGGCAGCTTCTCGGCGTCGATGATCTCGTCCATGTGGTACGCGGCGAGCGGTACCTCGGAGGTGCCGACCAGGTACTGGTCGTCCTTGTCCAGGTGGTAGACGTCCTCCGCGGCCTGGCCGAGGAAGCCGGTGCCCTCCATGGCGCGGGGGCGGACCAGGGTCGGGGTCAGCATCGGGGTGAAGCCGGCCTCGGTGGCCTGGGCGATCGCGGCGTTGACGAGGGCGAGCTCCAGCAGCGCGCCGACGCCCGTCAGGTAGTAGAAGCGCGAGCCGGACACCTTGGCGCCGCGCTCCATGTCGATCGCGCCGAGCGCCTCGCCGAGCTCCAGGTGGTCCTTGGGCTCGAATCCCTCGGCGCCGAAGTCGCGGATCGTCCCGTGCGTCTCCAGGACGACGAAGTCCTCCTCGCCGCCCACCGGCACGTCCGGGTGGACGATGTTGCCGAGCCGCAGCAGCAGATTCCTGGTCTCCGCGTCGGCTTCGTCCTGGGCGGCGTCGGCCGCCTTGACGTCGGCCTTGAGCTGCTCGGCGCGGGTCAGGAGTTCGGCGCGCTCCTCGGGAGAAGCCTTGGGGATGAGTTTGCCGAGCGATTTCTGCTCGGAACGGAGTTCATCGAAAGCGGTCCCGGACGACCTGCGCCGTTCGTCGGCGGAGAGCAGGGCATCGACGAGTGCGACGTCCTCTCCCCGGTTGCGCTGGGAGGCGCGAACACGGTCGGGGTCCTCACGAATCAGGCGAAGGTCAATCACTCCTCCAGGCTACCGGTGTCGGCTTCGCCCACTTGAACCGATAGGAACAAGCGTGGCGCTTTGCCCGAATTGCCGGTATTCGGCATTGTGGAGCGAGTGGGTCACGAGGCTTGCGCGGTGGGGTAGTTGGGCGAAGCTTTTCCACAGGAGTGACCGGCCCGTCAAAGTTATCCACAGGCTGTGGGGGAAGTCTGTGGACGTGGAAGAGATCATTCCGAGGGGTTGGTGAAAACGCGTGGATTCAAGGTTCAAACCCGTTTCACGCTCTCGTTCGGGTGGGAATTGCTAGCCCTAAAGAGTTGATCAACGGAATTGGGCTGACACGGGGCGAACAGATGCCCTGTGGATGGGTGTGAGTGGGGTGTGTCGGTTTGTCGACCATGTCGGATTGCGGTGTCGACTTGTCCCCAGGTGCAACCCCTCGCCTGTGGATAACTTTTCCCGACGTGGACAATCCTTTGATCCCACCGGCCCTGTGGACACAAAGCAGCCCTGGGCCGCCCGGCCCAGGGCTCGGTCAGGCCCGCCCGTCCTGGTTGCGTGCCAGCCAGTCGGACGCCTCGGTGAACTCCGCGTCGGACGTGCCCGCCCGCAGCGGGCGTACCTCCTCCGGAGCCACACCGGCCCGCGGATAGGAGCCGAGGAAGCGCACATTCGGGCAGATGCGCTTGAGCCCCATCAGCGCCTCGCCGACCCGGCGGTCGGAGATATGGCCCTCCGCGTCCACCGCGAAGCAGTAGTTGCCGATGCCGGCCCCCGTCGGCCGGGACTGGATCAGCATCAGGTTCACGCCGCGTACCGCGAACTCCTGGAGCAGTTCGAGCAGGGCGCCGGGGTGGTCGTCGCCCAGCCAGATCACCACGGAGGTCTTGTCCGCACCGGTCGGCGCGGAGGGCCGGGCCGGACGCCCCACAAGCACGAAGCGGGTCTGCGCGTTCTCCGCGTCGTGGATCTCGGTCACCAGCGGTTCGAGTCCGTACCGCTCCGCCGCGAACTCCCCCGCGAAGGCGGCGTCGTAGCGGCCCTCCTGCACGAGCCGCGCGCCGTCCGCGTTGGATGCCGCCGACTCCCATACCGCCTGCGGGAGATGGGCGGCCATCCAGTTGCGCACCTGCGGCTGCGCGGCCGGGTGAGCGGTGACCGTCTTGATGTCGGACAGCTTGGTGCCGGGCCGTACCAGCAGCGCGAAGGTGATGGAGAGCAGCACCTCGCGGTAGATCATCAGCGGTTCGCCACTGGTGAGCTGGTCGAGGGTGGTGGTGATGCCGCCCTCGACGGAGTTCTCGATCGGTACGAGTGCCGCGGCGGCCGTTCCGTTGCGCACCGCGTCCAGAGCCGCCGGTACGGAGACCATCGGGACGAGTTCGCGGGTGGCGGCTTCCGGGAGCGTACGGAGGGCCACCTCGGTGAAGGTGCCTTCGGGGCCGAGATAGGCGTAGCGCGTGGCGGACATACCGTCACCCTAATGCGCGGTGGCGGCCCGCAAGGCCCGTGCGGGCGGCCCTCCGAGGCTCAGGACTCCAGAAGCCGCTGCCCCACGTATTCACCGGCCGCCGCCCCGCCCGGCACCGCGAACAGCCCGCTCGCCTCGTGGCGGATGAAGGGGGAGAGCGCGTCCCCCCGGTCCAGCTTGCGCTGCACCGGGACGAAGCCGCGCAGCGGGTCGGCCTGCCAGCAGATGAACAGCAGCCCGGCGTCCGGGGTGCCGTCCGGGGCGATCCCGTCGTGGTACGAGAACGGCCGGCGCAGCATCGCCGCACCGCTGTTGCGCTCGGGCGACGAGATCCGGGCGTGCGCGTTGTCCGGGATCAGCAGCTTGCCGTCCGGGCCCGCCTTGTCGAGGTCCATCGCAGTGGTCTCGGTGCCGCCGCTGAGCGGGGCGCCGTCCGCCTTGCGCCGGCCGATGACCCGTTCCTGACGCTCCACCGGAAGCTTCTCCCAGTCGTCCAGGAGCATCCGGATCCGCCGGACCACCGCGTACGAGCCGCCCGTGAGCCAGTCGTACGCCGGGTCCTGGCCGCCGGGGACGAACACGCGCTTGTCGAAGTCGTCGTCCGTGGGCTTCGGGTTGCCGGTGCCGTCGATCTGGCCCATCAGGTTGCGGGCAGTCATCGGCTTCGCGGTCGCGCCGGGCGTGCGGTTGAAGCCGTTCATCTGCCAGCGCACGGTGGCCGTCGAGGCGGCCTCCTTCTGTACGGCCCGCAGCGCGTGGAAGGCCACGAGCGCGTCATCGGCGCCGATCTGGACCCACAGGTCCCCGTTGGACCGGTCGGCGTCGAGGTGGTCGGAGGAGAACGGCGGCAGCGGGTCGAGCCCCGGCGGGCGGTGCGCGGTGAGGCCCGTGCGTTCGAAGAAGGTGGCGCCGAAGCCGAAGGTGACGGTGAGCGAGGACGGGCCCGCGTCCCGCGCGACCCCGGTGTCGTGGCCGGGGCCGTCCGCCGCGCCCGCGGTGGGTTCGCCGGCCATCAGCCGCTGTGCCACCGCGGACCACCGGCGCATCAGGGCGGCGGCCTGCTTGCGCCCGGCCCCGGGGGCGAGGTCGAAGGCGATCAGATGACCGGATGCCTGAAGCGGAGTGGTGATCCCCGGTTGATGTTTCCCGTGAAACATCACCTCGGTGGAGCCGACCGTGGTCAGCGCTGCCGGTGCCTCGTCACGGGTCGCCGCATAGCCGGTGGCGCCGCCGGCCGCGCCGAGGACCAGCCCGGTCGCCCCGGCGGCGCCCGCGGTGCCGAGCAGCCGCCGCCGGGAGAGGGCAGGGGTGTTGCTGGTGACGCTGTTCTTGCTTTTTCCGCTCACGGTCCTGCTCAGCCGATCTTCACGTTCTTGTCGACCGTCGTCTGGTCGATGTCGGAGGTCCGCACCGTCACCGCGACCTTCCAGTCGCCCGCGATGGGGAGCTGGAGGCCGGTGGCGGTCCAGTGCCCCTCGGTCAGCCGGACCGGGACGGCCGGCAGGGGGCCGATGTCCTTGGACTCCAGGGTGAAGGCGATCTTCACCTCGGGGACGTCCATGGGCTTCTTGGCGGGGTCCTCGATCCACAGGTGGATCACGTTGGCGCCGGTGCGTCCCGGGTCGATGTCCATCCGTACCGTGCCCTTGCCGTTCGCGCCGCCCGTGTCGAAGGGCAGCGCGAGGTTGACGGGGCCGCTGTCCACGGGGCCGGCCGCCGCGGACGAGGAGCGTGCCGCCTCTTCCTGCGTACGGCCCGGCTCGGTCGACGTAAGGACGGTGGTGACCGCGAGCAGGGCCACGGCGACGCCGACCTCGGCGAGTACGGAGCGGCGCAGCCCCGACCGGCCGGGGTCGGCGTCGCGTATCCGCTTCTTCTCGGCGGTGGCCACGGCGGCCCGCTGCCGGGCGAGCTGGGCGGCCCGGGCCGGGTCCTCGGCGGTCTCCGGCTCGGCCTCGGGCTCGGGTTCGGCCTCGGGCTCCTCGTCGGCTTCGGCCGTCACCGCGGCCGGGGCGTCGCCCTCCGCGAGCTTCCCCGTCCACCGGCGCGACATCGACGCGATCCCCACCAGGACGGCGACGAGCCCCACCTTGACCAGCAGCAGCTGCCCGTAACCCGTACCGGTCAGCGCCGACCACGTGCCGACCTGCCGCCACGACTGGTAGACCCCCGTCGCGACGAGGACGACCACGCTGACGAAGGCGATCGTGGAGAAGCGGCGTACGGCCGCCGAGGTCAGGTCGGGCGTGCGGTAAAGCGCGGTCAGCAGCGCCACGAGCCCGCCCAGCCAGGCGGCGACGGCCAGCAGGTGGAGCACGTCCACGGGCATGGCGATGCCGGGCTGGATACCGGTCGACGCGTGCTCGGCGAGCGCCCAGGTGCCGGCGATACCGGCGGCGATGACCGCGCCGCCGATGGCGAGTCCGAAGGTGAGGTCCCTCTTCTCGCGCGGGTCCTCGCGCTTGGCGTACGTGCCGAAGAGCACCGCCACGAACAGCGCGCTGGCGCCGAGCAGCAGGAGTCGCGAGACCAGGGCGGCCCCGGGCTTGGTGTCGAGGACCGCCTTCAGGCCGTCGAGGTCGAGGACGTCGCCGAGCTTCCCGGAGCCGGTGTACGAGCTGCGCAGGAGCAGCATCGCGATCGTCGCCGCGGTGAGCGTCATCCAGCCGCGTACGACGAGACGTTGCAGCGGTCGCGCACCCGCACCGCGCTGCCAGCAGGCCAGGACGAAGGCGGCGCCGCCCGCGAGCACGATGAAGCCGGCGTACGCGGCGTAGCGCGCGATGTCGTAGAGCGTGCCGACGAGTCCGCCGCCGGCCTCGCTGTCGGGGAGGGCGACGCTGGTCTTGGAGGGCGCCCCGATGGAGAAGGTGAAGGCGCCGGAGACCGGGTGGCTGTCGGCGGAGACCGCCTGCCAGGCCACGGTGTACGTGCCGTCGCCGAGGCCGCCGCGCAGGGCGACGCCGTACTTCACGGTGGACCCGCTGTGCAGGTCGCGCGGGGCGGCCTTGGTGTCGGCGCGCTTGCCCGAGGGGTCCAGGACGCGGATGGAGTCCGCGCCGAGGGCGACCTGCTCGGAGAAGGTGAGGGTGACCTGCGTGGGTGCCGTGGCGACCACCGCCCCGTCCTGCGGATCGCTCCCGGTGAGCGCGGCGTGGGCCGACGCGGGGGCCGCGACGGCCAGCAGCAGGCCGAGCACCGCGCCGAGCAGCGCGGTGAGCAGTCCGGCGGCGGCGAACGGCCGGCGCAGGGCGGACGGGGGCGGCCCGAAGGGCGGGGCGGTGGCTGTCATGGCGTGTCAGTCCCTCACTGCTTCTTCGGGTTGTGGGTGGTCTCCTTCACGGGAAGGTCGACCTCGATCGCGCCGGCCTTCTCGAAGTGCAGTTCCACGGACACCTTCTGGCCCTGCTTGGGCTGCTTCTTGAGCTTCATGAACATGATGTGGCTGCCACCACGTTCGAGGTCCAGCTCACCGCCCGCGGGCACGTCGAAGGACGTCACCTTCCGCATGACGTCGTTCTTCGTCTCGTGGATCGTGACGTCGTCCGAGAGCGGGCTGGTGACCGAGGTGAGGCGGTCGTCGCCGGTGCCGCTGTTCTGCACGACGAGGAAGCCGGCCGCCATGTCGTTGACGGGCTGCGGCATGAACCCGCCGACAACCTTGAGCTCAGGCTTGTCCGAGGAGGTCGAGCACCCCGCCAGCGTCAGGCCCGCGGTCACGGCCAGGACGGCGGCGAGGGTGGTGCGGTGGTTCACGGGTTCTCCCCCTTGACGATCTTGGGGAGGTCCTTGGTGTAGTCGTCGGGCGTGGTGTCCTCGCTGTACAGCACGTAGCCCTTGTCGGTCTTCGGGGAGAAGGCGATGACCTGCGAGCCGTGCATCGAGACGACCGTGCCGTCCTTCTCCTTCTTCGGCGCGGAGATGCCGATGCCGATCTGCCGGGCGCCCGCCTGGATGGCCGGGAAGTCTCCGGTGAGTCCGATGAAGGAGGGGTCCTGCGCCTTGAGCCAGCTGCCGAGGGAGGCCGGGGTGTCGCGTTCCGGGTCGGTGGTGACGAAGACGACGCGGAGGTTGTCCTGGTCCGCCTTGGGCAGGGCCTTCTTGGCGATGGCGATGTTGCTCATGATGAGCGGGCAGACGTCGGGGCAGTTGGTGTAGCCGAAGTAGATGAGCGTCGGCTTGCCCTTGGTCTCCTTGCGCAGGTCGTACTTCTTGCCGTGCGTGTCGGTCAGGACGAGGTCCGGCTTGGTGAACGGCTGGTCGAGCACCGTCGCGGCCTGCGTCTTCGTCTGCATCGACACGTCGGACACGGGCTTCTTGCTGTCGTTGTCGCTGCCGCCGCAGGCGGACAGGGTGAGCGCGGCCGCGACGACGAGCGCCGCGGCAGGAAAGATCTTCTTAACCATGGAGCACTGTTCCTGGGGGTTCGGTGGAGCGGGGTGGGGGCCAGGAAGAGCCTGGCCCCCGTGAGGCCTGTCAGGCCGTGCGACGGCGCCCGGCCAGAACACCGAAGCCCACGCCGGCGACGCCGATGACGATGCCGATGATGCCGAGCACCCGGGCCGTGTTGTCCGAGGAGTCGGAGGAGGACGCCGAAGCGGCGGTGGTCTCGCCGCCCTTCTCGGCGGAGCCCGCGGCGGGGTCCGAGGACTTCGAATCCGCACCGGCCGCCCCGTGCGCGTCATCGGTCGCAGCCGTCAGCTTGAGGACGGGCGCGGGGGACTCGGGCTCCTCGGCGCCTTCCTTGGACTCCTCGATCCAGCGCACGACCTCCTTGTTGGAGTACGTCTGGATCGCCTTGAACACCATCTGGTCGGCGTTCTCCGGGAGCTGGCCGACGGAGAGCGGGAACTGCTGGAAGCGGCCGGGCTCGATCTTGCCGCCGGTCCAGGTGACCTTGGAGACGGCCTCGTCGATCGTCTTGCCGTGCATCTCCAGCGGCTTGGCCAGCTTGCTCTTCGTCACCTCGATGTCCCAGCCGGGCACCGGCTGCGGCATGACGGACGCCAGCGGGTGGTCGGTCGGGAAGTTCACTTCGAGCTTGGTCGTCGAGGCGTTGTCACGCTCGTTGGGGACCTTGAAGTTGATGACGGCGTAGCCGCCCTTGGCGGCCTCGCCCTGCGGCTGGACGGAGACGTGGGCGGAGGCCGTACCGGCGAGCAGCAGCACGGTGGACGCGGCGACTCCGCCGACGAGGGCGATGCGGGAAACGTTCATGACAGGGATCACTCCACAGGGCACGAAGGGAAGGTGCTCCGGCGCACGGGTGCGCACCGGCATCGCGACGCCACTTCCGTACGGACCGACTGCGCGCCGAAGCCCGAAGGGGCCGGTGCGCATCGCGTGGAGGGCGTCGCGTCAGGCTGCGAGAGAGAGCGCGGGGGGCGGTCCGCGCCTGATCACCAGGTGCTGCAACGGATCCCCGGTGGCCGGGCGCGGTGCGTCCACGGCGGTACGAGGGCTGCGCGGCCCGGTCGCGGGCTCGCCGGCCAGGCCGCTGCGCAGGGCGGCGACGAGCCGGAACGCGTCCCGCAGCGCCCGGAGCCGGGCCCCGGCCGCGACCTGCTGGGCCCCGTGCGCCGAGAGCCGGGCGAGCCGGAACAGGGCGATCTCGCCCCGCCGCAGCAGCCAGCCGGTGGCCAGGGCGGCCAGCAGATGCCCGAGGAGCATGGGCAGGCTGGGAAGCGTGTGGAGGAGGCCGGCCGGGGTGGCCCCGGCGGGACCGGCAGGGGCGGCGGCCAGATGCTGGTGCGCCTGAGCGGTCACCGCCGCCGGGTCGATGCCCGCGGTGCCGACGATGTGCCGCGCGTCGGCGGCGTTCAGCTGCTGGGGCCCGGCGCCGCAGACGAGGCTCGCCGCGAACCGGATCAGCGCGTCGTCGCCGCCCGCCGCCCCGGGGGCCGTGGTGTGCGTGCCCAGCCCGAACAGGGTGTGCAGAGCGAGCTGTCCGCCGGCCAGGGCCGCGGCGATGGAGGGCAGTGAGCGTTCGCGTCCGGCGAGGGGGACGGCCACCGCGAGGACGCCGAGGAAACCGGCGAGCAGCGTCCACCAGGGGACGGTCGCACAGGCGGCCAGCGCATGACCGGCCGCGGACAACGCGACGCAGACCGCGGCGAACACCGCGGCCCTCAGTAGCCGCAGACCGGCTCCGGCGCGTCCCACAGACACAGACATGGCGGGCCCATCATCGCACCCGGCACCCCGCCCCCGTACGGCAGGTCCGGAAGGTCGTCTTCCGGACGGAATGGGTGTGAGCAGGGCCGTTCGCGCGGATTCCGGCGGCCCCCGGGCCGGGCGTAACAGGCGTGTGGGACCGGGATACACCGGTGTGGCCGCATCCGGCTATCCGCCGAATGGGCGGCATCACAGCACGCGTGTGCTTACGACCGCCCCGGTGCGGCAATACGTAGCGGTATGTCTAGCCGCAACCAGGAGGCCGGAGCATGAGCATCTGGTGGTCACTCCATTTGCGGCGCGACGCTGCGAGCGTCCCGCTCGCCCGTCGGTTCCTGCTCGGCACGATGGAATCCGCGGGCGTGGACCCGGACATCTCCTTCGACCTGTCTCTCGCGCTCAGCGAAGCCTGTGCCAACGCGGTCGAGCACGGCGGGGAGTACGACGCCACCTCCGACGGCTCCGGAAGGGACCGGGACGGCTGGGAGGATCCGTCGGCCACGGCCAGTGGCCAGTACCGGGTCACCGCATATCTGGACGGCGAGAAGTGCCGCATCGAAGTCGCCGATTCGGGGCCCGGCTTTCCCACCCGGGGCGGGCCCCACACGTCGGAGCGGCAGCCCGGGAGCGGACGGCCGGACCCGCAGTGCGCGTCGCATCCGCCCCTCACCGCCGAGGAGGGGCGCGGCCTGTGCCTGATCGAACAGCTCGCCGACCACGTCCACTTCGGCAACCGCCCGGGGTGCGCCGGCGCGGTCGTGAGCTTCGACAAGATCCTGAAATGGCGGAAGGACGCCCTGCTCATGGTGTCCTGAGCGGGGCGCCCCTCCTTACGTGGCGCAGGCGGCGGATCAGCCCTTGAGCCGGGCCATCCACGCCTCGACCTCGTCGGCCTGCCGGGGCAGCTTGTCCGAGAGGTTCCGGTTGCCGTCCTCGGTGACGAGGATGTCGTCCTCGATCCGGACGCCGATGCCGCGGTACTCCTCGGGCACGGTCAGGTCGTCGGCCTGGAAGTAGAGACCGGGCTCGACGGTGAGGCAGACGCCCGGCTCCAGCGTGCCGTTCACATACGCCTCGGTGCGCGCGGCGGCGCAGTCGTGGACGTCCATGCCGAGCATGTGGCCGGTGCCGTGCAGGGTCCAGCGGCGCTGGAGGCCCAGCTCCAGGACCTTCTCCACCGACAGGTCGCCGAGCAGGCCCCACTCGACGAGCTTCTCGGTGAGCACCCGCTGTGCGGCGTCGTGGAAGTCGCGGAAGTCGGCGCCCGGCTTGACCGCGGCGATACCCGCCTCCTGCGCCTCGTACACCGCGTCGTAGATCTTGCGCTGGAGCGGTGTGAACGTGCCGCTGATGGGAAGGGTGCGGGTCACGTCGGCCGTGTAGAGGTCGTTGGTCTCCACCCCGGCGTCCAGCAGCAGCAGCTCGCCCGAGCGGACGGCGCCGTCGTTGCGCACCCAGTGCAGGGTGGTGGCGTGCGGTCCGGCGGCGCAGATCGAGCCGTACCCGATGTCGTTGCCCTCGATGCGGGCGCGGAGGAAGAAGGTTCCCTCGATGTAGCGCTCGCTGGTGGCCTCGGCCTTGTCGAGGACCTTCACGACGTCCTCGAAGCCGCGCGCGGTGATGTCGCACGCCTTGGTCAGCTCGGCGATCTCGAAGGCGTCCTTCACCAGACGCGCCTCGGAGAGGTAGACCCGCAGCTCCTCGTCGCGCTCGGCGGTGACCTTGTCGGTGAGGGCGGCCTCGATGCCGGCGTCGTGGCCGCGGACGTTGCGGACGGGGCCGGTGGCCTCGGCCAGCGCGGCGGGCAGCTCGCGCACGTCCTTGGCGGGGATGCCCAGCAGCTGCTCGGCCTCGGTGAGGGAGTGGCGGCGGCCGACCCACAGCTCGCCCTGGCCGTCGAGCCAGAACTCGCCGTTCTCCCGGTTCGAGCGGGGCAGCAGGTAGAGGGTCGCCTCGTGGCCGTCGCCCGTCGGCTCCAGGACGAGGACGCCGTCCTGCGTCTGGTCGCCGGTGAGGTACGCGTACTCGGTGGAGGCGCGGAAGGCGTACTCGGTGTCATTGGAACGGGTCTTCAGCCGGCCGGCGGGAATGACCAGCCGCTCGCCGGGGAAGCGCGCGGACAGCGCGGCGCGGCGGTCGGCGGTGTGACCGGCCTGGGCGATCGGCTCCAGGCCGTGCAGCTCGGTGTCGGCCCAGCCGGACTGCATGCTGGCGGCGAGCTCGTCGGACACGCCCGGGTACAGGCCGTTCTTCCGCTGCTTGACCGGCTCTGTCTCTTCGGTCTCCGGGGTCTCCGGGAACTCCTCAGACACGACTGTTCTCCTTGATACGACACTGGACCTCCTCCATCGTACGGGCGTACGGAAGGGGGCCCAGGGCCGGAAGACCTCTTACACAGGAAGGTCCCGCTCAGTCGAAGCGGGCCGCGAGTACGACTACGTCCTCGGCGAGGTCCGCCTGCCCGGCCCCGTCCGGCAGCACGGTGCGCACCACGTGGTCGGCCACCGCGGCGGCGTCCCCGCGCAGCGCCCTCGGGACGCTCGCCGCCGCCGAGTGGAGGCGCGCGTACGCCCGGTCCATCGAGTCGCCGGTCCGGCGCAGGAGCCCGTCGGTGTACAGCAGAACCGTCTCGCCGGGTGCGGGCGTGATCTCCACGCTGGGCGCCTCCCAACAGGACAGCATGCCCAGCGGGGCGGAGAGCGTGGTCTCCACGTACGAGGTGCGGCGCTCGCCGATGATCAGGGGCGGGGTGTGTCCGGCCCCGGCGAGCAGCATCCTGCGGCGGGCCGGTTCGCAGTACGCGAAGAGGGCGGTCGCGGAACGGGCCGGCTCGGTCAGCCGGAGCAGCAGTTCGAGGTCGGAGAGCACGGCGACGGGGTCCTCGCCCTCCATCACCGCGTACGCGCGCAGTCCGGCGCGCAGCCGCCCCGTGGCGGCCAGCGCGCTGGGGCCCGAGCCGCCGACCGATCCGACCGCGAGACCGAGGCCGCCCTCCGGCAGGGCGAGCGCGTCGTACCAGTCGCCGCCGCCCTGCGGGGCCGCTTCGTGGCGCACGGCGAGCTGGACGCCGGGGATGCGGGGCAGCCGGGTGGGCAGCAGCTCCTCGGTCACGGTGGCGACGTCCGTCCTGGCCCGTTCCAGTTCCAGCAGGCGGGCCAGGTGCTCGGAGGCGTATCCGGCGTACAGGCCGACGAGGTGGCGCTGGCGTTCCAGGGGTTCCGCGGGTTCGTCGTAGAGCCAGACGGCGGCGCCGAGCCGTCCGGTCGTCGTGGTGGCGAGGGGCAGGGCGTAGCTGGCGGCGTAGCCGAGGCGGGCGGCGACCTCGCGTCTGCGGGGGTCCAGACCGGTGTCGCCGAGCAGATCGGGCGTGGTCAGCGGGCCGTCCGGGTTGGGCAGGCCCTCCAGGACGCGTCCGTACGAGGTGGCGCTGCGCGGCACGGTCTCGATCTGGCCCAGTTCGGCGTGGGCCAGCCCTAGCCCGATGGTGCTGACGGGGCCGCGCCGGTCGGACGGTTCGAAGGCGACCAGGCCCCGGCGGGCGCCGACCAGGGCGGCTCCGGCGTCGAGGAACTCGTGCAGTGCGTCGTCCAGGGTGCTGGTTCCGGCCAGGCGCTCGGTGAGCTCGTGGAGCGTGGTGAGGTCGGAGACCCAGCCGGCGAGCCGGTCCTGGATGAAGGCGCCGGGTGCGGCGGGCAGTGCCTCGATCGGCCCGGAAGTCTCATCCGAAACCGGAACCATGGGATCGATTCCAGCCACTTTTGGCAGGTGCGGAGCGCTCATGGTCGCCAGCTTTCCGAGCGGTCTGTTCCGTCGAATAGCATCGCAAACCCCCATGTCATTCTGCGCCGCTACCAGTGCATCCACATGTACACGCACAAGTGACGCGATGTCCAGCATTGTCCCCCCGGAAAACCCGGTGTCCACGCCTTAATCAACTTGGCCAAAAAACGCACCTCGCCCTGTGCATTAGCGGTCGACTGGGTCTGCCCAACGGGGGTGCACCTCCAGGTGAAGTCCCAGGGGCGCGTCATTCCGGGCATGCTGGGTACGTAATTCTTTGGATGGCCAGGGGTGGCCCCGCCCGCCCCCGGAACCTGGCAGCCGGTCCGGACGTCCTCTCTTGTGACGGCCGCGCCCCACCCCCGAGTGGCGAGGCCGTACGCACGGACCGCAGGAGCGCCCTGCGCCCCGCACCTCGCCACGATGCCGACCGCAAGCAGCTCGATCCGGCTCAGCACGGCTCACGCTCGGTACCGACGAACGACCCGTACCGCAGGCTCGACGAGCACGTACACCCAGAAGATCCGCAGGCATGGTGTGACCACGCACGATGCGAGGCGGACCCTCGGCGTTCAACGGAAAGGAACGAGCGCTCATGCGCGAGATCCTCGGAAGGCGACGCAGGCCCGGCCGCAGGGGCGGCTCCGCCCGGCTCGACGCGGCCCTGACCTGCGCCACGGAGTGGCAGTGGCCCGTGCTCCCCGGAGCGGGGCTGCGCGGGGACGGTGACCGCGGCCGTCGCTGCGCGTGCCCCGATCCCGAGTGCGCGGTGCCCGGCGCGCACCCCTTCGACCCCGGACTGCTCGCCGCGACCACCGATGCCCGGATGGTGCGCTGGTGGTGGACGAACCGGCCGACCGTGCCGGTGCTGCTCGCCACGGGCGGCCGGGCGCCGTGCGCCCTGAGCCTGCCGGCGGCGGCCGGTGCCCGCGCGCTGGCCGCGCTCGACGGGGCGGGCCTGCGCCTGGGCCCCGTGGTGGCGACGCCCACCCGGTGGGCGCTGCTGGTCGCCCCGTACACCCTGGAACGGCTTGGGGAGCTGCTGTACGCACAGGACCGGGTGCCCAGCTCGCTGCGGTTCCACGGGGAGGGCGGCTATGTCGTCCTGCCGCCGTCGGAGATCGGCACGGGGCAGGTCCGCTGGGAGCGCGCGCCGGAGCGCGCTCCGGGTTCACGCCCCAAGGGCGCCGCCTCCGCGCCGGCCGTAGCGCCCTGGCTGCCGGACGTCGAGGCCGTGCTGGACGCCCTGGTCGAGGCGAGCACGAGTGCCCCGGACGGCGGTAGCAGACTTACGCACTGAGCGGTTGGGGACAGGGTTGGCCAGATTCTGATGCGTGCGTGTTCTTTCAGGCGGCATTCATTACGGAGTTCTGGCGCTTCCCTGTCCGGTCTCCGGTGAATCCCTTCCGTTCTTCCTCACTCCCTCCCCCTCCCTTCCGTCTTGCTTCACGATTTCCGGGTAAACGGCGGGGTGCCTGTGGCGCATCCGTTTGTCCGGAGGTGTCGGTGATGCCGCGAGAATTCGGGCGTGGCAAAACCCGGAGGGGCGAAGCTTTCTGATGGCGCCTCGGGCGCTGTTCCCGTCCCGGCGCAGGTCCAACCGGCATCTCGGGTCGCAGGGCTGACGCCGGGCCATCGCGCGGAGGGGCTGGGACGGGTGAGGGGTGGGGTGGTCCGGGAGGGGCTCGTACGCGGGCCTGTTCGCCCCGGGTGCGCGGAGCGCGCCGTACCCGGAAATGAGGATGCCCGGTCGCTGGCGACGGGGGATGCACCAGCGACCGGGCTTCTTGAACCGTAACAAGAGATCTGCCGTTCGCAAATTCGATCTCGCGTATTCGGACAGCGATTTACCTGCCAGTACGGCGAGTTGTGACGGGAGTCACCGTCCGGGCCGAGCGGCGGTCACGGTCAGCTGAGCGTCACCTGGCGGTTGGTGAGCCCGCCGCGCGCCCGCCGCTCCTCGGCGGTGAGCGGCGCGTCCGACGCGAGCGCCTTCGCGAGCCGTTCCGCGAAGGCGGCGGCGGGCTTCTCGCAGTCCTCGGCGCCCATCGCGCTCGGGAGGTCCCAGACCGGGACCATCAGCCCGTGCGCCCGGAACGAGCCGACCAGCCGGGTGTCCTCGCCGAGCGAGGACTCGCCCGCGGCGTGCAGCCGGGCGAGCGCGTCGAGGAGCTGCTCCTCGGCGTGCGGCATGACCCAGCGCAGGTGGTTCTTCTCCGGCGTCTCGCACCAGTAGGCGGCGTCCACGCCCGACAGCAGGGCGGTCGGGATCGCCGCCTCGTTCGCACGTTCGAGCGAGGCGGACACCTCGGCCGTGGCGTTCTCCGAGTCCGGCACCCAGAACTCGAAGCCGGAGTGGACGACCGGCTCGAAGGGCGCCTCGTCGTCCAGCAGGTCCTGGAGCCGGGGCCCGTCGGCCGGCACACGGCGGGCGGCCACGGGCGAACCGGGCTCGGCCTCCAGCGCACGGCTCAACGTGTCCGCGAGGTCCCGGCTGAGGTCGCCGGAGGAGGTGTCGTTCTGCAGGGCGAGCAGGACGGAGCCGTCGTCGCGGCGCAGCGAGGGCCACGCCATCGGCAGGACCGTCGCGAGCGTCACCGACGGCACGCCCTCGGGCAGGCCGCCCTTGAGCGTCAGCGCGGCCGTGGCCGCCGGGACCAGCTCGCGCAGCGCGACCCAGTCGCACTCGCCGGCCAGGCCCTCGAACGGACGCTGGACCAGCTCGGTCACCGCCTGGGCCGCGGCGCGGCCGTGACACGCCTTGTAACGGCGGCCCGAACCGCACGGGCAGGGCTCACGAGCCCCGACCACCGGGATCTCGCCGTCCTTGAGCTGCTGCTTCCCGGCCTTGGTCTGAGGGCGCTTCTTCGCCATGGTGGGCTAACTCCCGATTGCGACAGTGCGGTCTGGCCCGCGAGCCTAGCCGCCCCGCCGCGTACCGGGGCACCACCGCCGTGCCCGCCGCTCGGTCCACGTACGCGACCCGCAGGTGCCCGCCCGGGTGTTCAGCCCGCGTCATCGAACGCGTCGTCGAAGGCGCCGCTGAAATCCAGCCCTTCGAGCCCCGGCACGACGGTGGCCTTCGGTGTGCCCGGCAGTCCGGTCATCCCGGCCGGCCGGCCGCTGCCCCGTGCGCCGTGGGAGCCGCGGCCCCCGTCGACCAGCACCCAGACGGTGACCTCGCCCGGTGCGTCGTCCCGTACGCCCCACTCCTGGGCCAGGGCGCTGATGATGTTGAGCCCCCGGCCGCCGCGAGCGGTCACCGAGGGGGTGGCCGGAATCGGCCGGGTCGGGCCGCCGCCGTCCGTCACCTCGACGGTCAGCCCGCCCGTCCTGTCGACACGCCAGGCGGCGCGCACGTCGCCGTCTCCCGTCTCGGTCTGCCAGCCCAGCGGCCTGCCGTGCCGGCAGGCGTTGCTGAGCAGCTCGGAAAGAATCAGCACCGCATCGTCGACGACCGAATCCGACACCCCGTGGCTGCGCAACTGCTCGCGCATCCGGTGCCGCGCCTGGCCCACGCCCGCAGGACCATGGGGAACGGCCATGCTCGACGACGTGGGCACCTCCTGTGCCACCACCAACGCCACCCCCGAGACCTCCTTTGCCCCCACGCCACGGTGTGGATGCCCTCCTGAGCTGTGCCGGAAACCGGCCAAGGGGCTGTCAGTGACGTACTCGTCACGAACAGGCACAGTCCGAGTGCGCCGGTGTACTCCCTGTAGTTGATCTCGTGATGAGCAGATGGGCTGATGCGTTCATACGTATAGGTGCGGCGGGGCGCGCCGCTGTCACGAACGGCCGAGCTGGGCCAGGACCTGCTTGGGCCGGTTGGTGATGATGGCCTCGACACCGAGCCGTACGCAGAGCTCGACGTCCTCCGGCTCGTTGACCGTCCAGACGTGCGCCCGGTGCCCGGCCCGGTGGAGCCGTTCGATGTAGCCGGGATGGCTGCGCACGATCCGGACGCTGGGTCCGGCTACCCGCGCCCCGGCGGGCAGCCGTCCGTCGCGCAGCCGGGGCGACACGAACTGCATCAGGTACACGGTGGGCAGATGGGGCACGGCCGCCCGGACGCGGTGCAGCGAGCGGGCCGAGAAGCTCATGACGCGTACCGGCGAGGGGGTGCCGGCCGGCGGCGGCGCGTCGAGCTCGAAGCGTTTCAGCAGCTGCAGGAGGCGTTCCTCGACCTGTCCCGCCCAGCGGGTCGGGTGCTTGGTCTCGATGGCCAGCTGGAGCGGCCGCCCGGACGCCCGCGTCTCCACGAGGAGTTCCAGCAGCCGTTCCAGGGTGAGTACGGAGGTGAGCTCGCCGGGCACCGGGTCCCAGTCCGGTGACTCCGTGTCGTCGCGGTCCTTCCAGGAGCCGAAGTCGAGGGCGGCGAGGGCGTTGAGCTCCAGGGCGGAGACCGCGCCGCGCCCGTTGGACGTACGGTTCACCCTGCGGTCGTGCACGCAGACGAGGTGGCCGTCGGCAGTGAGGCGTACGTCGCACTCCAGGGCGTCGGCACCGTCCTCGATCGCCTTCCGGTACGCGGCGAGGGTGTGCTCGGGGGCGTCGTCGGACGCGCCCCGGTGGGCGATGACCTGAATGGGATGCTGCATGGGGTCCTGCTGCCGTGCTCGGTTCACCCGGTTCATGGTGTCACCGCGGGAACACGGTCGTGCACACCTTGCGACGCAGGGTCGTTTTGTCCGATGTAAGGGTCGTGCGCAGATGCACAGGTCCTGCTTACAGTGGCCTGACGTGTCGTGGGAAAAGCTGACTGCGGACACGTACACAGCGGATCTCTTGCCGAATGACTGATGTGGAACCGAGGAGTAAAGAGCTGTGAGCACCGAGAACGAGGGCAACGAGGGCAACGCGGCCGAGACCGCCCCGTCCGTACCTCCCGTGCCGGCCGACGCTCCCCAGGCGCACCCCGAGGACGCGCCCCCCGCCGCCTCCCACCCGGACGAGACGGTCACACGGCAGCAGCCGGTCGCGCAGGCGCCGGAGCAGCAGCCCGCGCCCGCCCCGTCCGCGCCGGAGCAGCACCCCGCCCCCGTCCCCTCCGCGCCGGAGAAGCAGCCCGCGCCCGCTGTCCCCTCCGCGCCGGACCCCGCGACCGCGCAGACGGCCGCCTATCCGACGAACCCGCAGTACGCGCCTCCGCCCCCGCCGCAGTCCGCGGCCGACGCGGGCTGGCCCCCGCCGCCGCCCGCCGTCCCGGCGTACGCGCAGGGCGCGCACGGCAGCGGCGGCGGTCCGGTGTGGGGCCCGCCCGGCGGGACGCACACGCCGGAGGCGCCGCGCAAGCGCGGTGCGGGCGGTCTGGTGGCCGCCGTGGTGGTGGCGGCGCTCGTGGCGGGCGGCATCGGCGGTGCCCTCGGCTACTGGGCCGCGGACCGCAACGACGACGCCGGCTCGACCACGGTCTCCGCATCGGCGAACCCGCAGGACCTCAAGCGTGACCCGGGCACGGTCGCCGGGGTCGCCGCGAAGGCGCTGCCGAGCGTCGTGACGATCGAGGCGCAGGGCGGTGACGGCGAGGGCGGCACGGGCACCGGCTTCGTGTACGACAAGGAGGGCCACATCCTCACGAACAACCACGTGGTGGCCTCCGCGGCGGACAGCGGCCAGCTCACGGCGACGTTCTCCAACGGCAAGAAGTACGACGCCGAGGTGGTCGGCCGGGCCCAGGGCTACGACGTCGCCGTGATCAAGCTGAAGAACCCGCCGCAGTCCCTGACCCCGCTGCCGCTGGGCAACTCGGAGCAGGTGGCGGTCGGCGACTCGACGATCGCGATCGGCGCCCCCTTCGGCCTGTCGAACACGGTCACCACGGGCATCATCAGCGCGAAGAACCGCCCGGTCGCCTCCGGTGACGGCAGCGGCGGCAGCAACTCGTACATGAGCGCCCTGCAGACCGACGCCTCGATCAACCCGGGCAACTCCGGCGGCCCGCTGCTCAGCTCGGGCGGCGCGGTCATCGGCATCAACTCGGCGATCCAGTCGAGCGGCAGCTCCGGCCAGAGCCAGGCGGGCTCCATCGGCCTCGGCTTCGCGATCCCGATCAACCAGGCGAAGACCGTCGCCCAGCAGCTCATCAAGACCGGCCAGCCGGTCTACCCGGTCATCGGCGCCACGGTGACGATGGACGAGCAGAGCGGCGGCGCCGTCATCGCGGACCAGGGCACGGGCGGCACGGAGGCGGTCACGAAGGACGGTCCGGCGGCCAAGGCGGGGCTGCGCGCGGGCGACGTCATCACGAAGTTCAACGACACCCCCGTCGACAGCGGCCCCACCCTGATCGGCGAGATCTGGACCCACAAGCCGGGCGACCGGGTCACCCTGACCTACGAGCGCGACGGCAAGACGGCGACCGCCGAAGTCACCCTGGGGGAGCGCAAGGGCGACAGCTGACCGGCTAGGCTGTCCCCGCGCCGGACCGGTCCTCACCGACCGCACCGACGCGGGGTGGGTTGCCCGAGCGGCCTAAGGGAACGGTCTTGAAAACCGTCGTGGCGCGAGTCACCGTGGGTTCAAATCCCACACCCACCGCGGTGAACGGCCCCTGACCGGGCGAATCGGTCGGGGGCCGTTCGTATGGGTGCGGGGCTCCTAGGATGGCCGGCGGTGGCGGGGTCGTAGCGCAGAGGTCGTCGCGCGCGGTCTCCAAAACCGTGAGGACGCCGGTTCGAATCCGGTCGGGTCCGCCCCCGCCTTTCCCTCGTTCGAGGTCGCTCATGCGGGCGCTGGGCGCATAGTTCGCCCCAGGTCAGGGGTTTGGTTCGGGTTCCTCACGCTTGCGGGGGAACCGGAAGCTGTGGGTGGTTCGCGGGGGCGGCGGTGGGCAGCTTTGGTCCGCGACGTCGTGATCAGCACCGGGCGGTCGGCCGCCGGCCCGGGTTCAGCCTCAGCCCTACTTCCGGTTCCTGGAGGAACAGACATGGCAAGCATCCGTACCGCTCGTGTCCTCGCCGTTGTTGCCGCGCTGCCGCTGGCCGCCGTTCTCCTCGGCGGAGTGGCGCAGGCGGACAACGGCTCGTTCGCGAGCAGCGGATCGAACGCGGGCGTGGCCACGATCAGCGGCAGCGGGGTCGGCCGGGACAACGCGGGCAACTCCTCGACCTCACAGCAGCAGGCGACCGGCGCCGGAGCGTCGAACCAGAGCACCTCCGCGCAGGTGAACGGGTCCGCCTTCACCAACATCGACCAGTCCACGCACAACCTGGCGGTGAACTTCACGAACCTCTGGTGAGCCCCGCCCCGTTCGCGGCCCGGTCGGGGGGCCGGACCGCGACGGGCGCACCCGACGGCCCGTCCGTACGCCACCGAGGCGCGCGGGCGGGCCGTCCGCCGTCCGCCCCGCCGCCTCAGGGGTGACCCCGAGGCCCCGGGTACGCCCCCCTCCACCTACAGGAGGTGGAGGGGGGCCCGTTCCTACACCCTGAGGCGGACGAGGTTTCGGGACCTGGGGGCGATTTGGGATGCGGGCCCCGCTCCTAGCGTGGAGCCATGACCACGCCAGTCCGCACGAGCACCCGCAGGGGAGCCGCACCGGTACGCACGTACGCGTCGGCGCGCACGCCGGGCGCCCCCGGCGGCGCCGGGCACGCCGCGCGCACGTCGGCGGCGCCGCATCTCCCGTACCCCTCCTTCACGTCGTTCGTGCAGGCGCGCGGTCCGGTGCTGCTGCGGGCGGCGCGTTCGCTCACCGCCAATCCGAGCGACGCCGAGGACCTGCTGCAGACCGCGCTCACCAAGACCTATGTCGCCTGGGACCGGATCGAGGACCACCGTGCCCTCGACGGCTATGTCCGCCGGGCCCTGCTGAACACCAGGACCTCGCAGTGGCGCAAGCGCAAGGTCGACGAGTTCGCCTGCGACGAACTGCCCGAGCAGGAGGCCGCTCCCGGCCCCGACCCCGCGGAGCGGCAGTCGCTGCACGACGCGATGTGGCGCGCGGTCCTGAAGCTGCCCGCCCGCCAGCGGGCGATGGTCGTCCTCCGGTACTACGAGGACCTGAGCGAGGCGCAGACGGCCGAGGTGCTCGGGGTGTCCGTAGGCACGGTCAAGAGCGCGGTCTCCCGGGCGCTCGGCAAGCTCCGCCAGGACCCGGAACTGATCTCGGACTGCTGAGCGGTGGCCTCCGTAGCGGCGGCACCGGGTGGTCCGGCCCGGTCCCGGGCGGTGTGACATTGCGGGGCGACACCGATTCGTACCCCCGGAAGTAGTGACATACCGCTCGGTATGTGCGCAGAATCAGCGGAACCTTACTGCCGCGTAGCGCCCACCGGGAGGACGCCGTGCTCAGCACCATGCAGGACGTACCGCTGACTGTCACCCGCATCCTGACGCATGGGATGACGATTCATGGGAAGTCACAGGTCACGACCTGGACCGGAGAGCCGGAGCCGCACCGGCGCAGCTTCGCGGAGATCGGCCGGCGCGCCACCCAGCTCGCCAACGCCCTGCGCGACGAGCTCGGCATCGACGCAGATCAGCGCGTTGCCACGCTCATGTGGAACAACGCTGAGCACGTGGAGGCGTACCTCGCCATCCCGTCCATGGGCGCCGTCCTCCACACGTTGAACCTCCGCCTTCCCGCCGAGCAGCTGGTCTGGGTCGTCAAGCACGCAGACGACAAGGTCGTCATCGTCAACGGCTCCCTGCTGCCGCTCATCGCCCCGCTGCTTTCCCAGCTGACGTCGGTGGAACACCTGATCGTCTCGGGTCCCGGCGACCGTTCCGTCCTGGACGGTGCGACGGTGCGCGTGCACGACTACGAGGAGCTGCTCGCCGGCCGCCCCACCAGCTACGACTGGCCGGAGCTGGACGAGCGCCAGGCCGCCGCGATGTGCTACACCTCCGGCACGACGGGGGACCCGAAGGGCGTCGTCTACTCGCACCGTTCGATCTACCTGCACTCCATGCAGGTCAACATGTCCGAGTCGATGGGCCTGACCGACAAGGACACCACCCTTGTCGTAGTCCCGCAGTTTCACGTAAACGCTTGGGGACTGCCGCACGCGACGTTCATGTCGGGCGTCAACATGCTGATGCCGGACCGTTTCCTCCAGCCCGCCCCGCTCGCGGACATGATCGAGCGCGAGCGCCCGACGCACGCCGCGGCCGTTCCCACCATCTGGCAGGGGCTGCTCGCCGAGGTCACCGCCAACCCGCGCGACCTCACCTCCATGGCCAATGTGACGATCGGGGGCGCCGCCTGTCCGCCCTCCCTCATGGAGGCGTACGACAAGCTGGGCGTCCGCCTCTGTCACGCCTGGGGCATGACGGAGACCTCGCCGCTGGGCACCATGGCCAACCCGCCCGCCGGACTGAGCCCCGAGGAGGAGTGGCCCTACCGCGTCACCCAGGGCCGCTTCCCGGCCGGTGTCGAGGCGCGGTTGGTCGGCCCGGGCGGCGAGCACCTGCCGTGGGATGGCGAGTCGGCCGGTGAGCTGGAGGTGCGTGGCGCCTGGATCGCCGGTGCGTACTACGGCGGCGCGGACGGCGAGGCGCTGCGGCCCGAGGACAAGTTCAGCGAGGACGGCTGGCTGAAGACCGGGGACGTCGGTGTGATCAGCGAGGACGGCTTCCTCACGCTCACCGACCGGGCGAAGGACGTCATCAAGTCCGGTGGCGAGTGGATCTCCAGCGTCGAGCTGGAGAACGCGCTGATGGCCCACCCGGACGTGGCGGAGGCCGCCGTCGTGGCCGTCCCGGACGAGAAGTGGGGTGAGCGTCCGCTCGCCACCGTCGTCCTCAAGGAGGGCGCCACCGCCGACTACGAGGCGCTGCGGGCGTTCCTCGCCGAGTCCGGCATCGCGAAGTGGCAGCTGCCGGAGCGGTGGTCGGTCATCCCGTCGGTGCCGAAGACGAGCGTCGGGAAGTTCGACAAGAAGGTCATCCGCAAGCAGTACGCGCAGGGCGAGCTGGACATCACGCAGCTCTGAGTCCCTGTACTGAAAGGGCGAGGGCGGTACGGGTGCGTTCCCGTACCGCCCTCGCCGTATGCCTCGGTACGTCGGTCAGTTCGTGCCGATCTTGGCGAGCAGGTCGACGATGCGGGACTGCACCTCGTCGCTCGTGGAGCGCTCCGCGAGGAACAGCACGGTCTCGCCGGAGCCGAGGCGCGGCAGCTCCGCCTCGTCGATGCCGGCCGAGGTGTACACGACCAGCGGGGTGCGGTTCAGCTGGCCGTTGGCGCGCAGCCAGTCCACGATCCCGGCCCGGCGGCGGCGCACCTGCATCAGGTCCATCACCACCAGATTCGGCCGCATCCGGGTCGCCAGCGCCACGGCCTCGCTGTCCGTCGCGGCGCAGGCGACCTGCATGCCCCGCCGTTCCAGCGTCTCCGTCAGCGCGGCCGCGATGTCCTGGTGCTCCTCGATCAACAGGACGCGCGGCGGGTGCTGCTCGCTGTCGCGCGGCGCGAGCGCCTTCAGGAGTACGGCCGGGTCGGCACCGTACGCCGCCTCCCGCGACGCCTGTCCCAGCCCTGCGGTCACCAGTACGGGCACCTCGGCGGCGACCGCCGCCTGCCGCAGGGACTGGAGCGCCTTTCGGGTGATGGGCCCGGTCAGCGGGTCTACGAAGAGCGCGGCGGGGAACGCCGCGATCTGCGCGTCCACCTCCTCGCGCGAGTGCACGATCACCGGCCGGTAACCGCGGTCGCTCAGCGCCTGCTGCGTGGAGACGTCGGGCGCGGGCCAGACGAGCAGCCGGCGCGGGTTGTCCAGCGGCTCGGGGGGCAGCTCGTCGTCGACCGGCTGCGGGGACGGTCGGTTGGCGACCTCGACCGCGCCGCCGGGACCGTCCAGCGGCTCCGGCCCCTCGGCCGCGCCCTCGTCGGGCGCTCCGATGGCGTACGCGCGTCCTTCCGCCGCGGGCGCGGAGATCAGTCGGCCCGATCCCTGCCCGTGCACGGTGGGGGCGGGGGGTGTGGCGGCGGGCGCCGAGGGCGCGGGCTGCGGGGGCGCGGGGGCCGGAGCAGGGGTGGGCGGTGCGGGGCGCTCGTCCTTGCCGGGCTCGGGCTCCGGCGGCGCGGCCAGCTTGCGGCGCCGGCCGACGCTGCTGCCGCCGCCCAGGGTCTGGTTCTGCTGGTGGGCGATGTGCTGGGCGAACGGCACGCCCTGCCCCAGCGTGCGCACGCTGAACGCGCGCCCCTGCGTCGAGTCGGACGCCCCCGGCATCGGCGCCTCGGCGGGCAGCGGCTGCCGCCGGGCGTCGGGCGCGGGCGCCAGCGTACGGGGACGGGCCGGGGGGCCGGCGGGGGTGGCCGTGCCCGTGGTGTGGGCCGTACGCCCGGTGCTCTGCGTCTCCGGCGCGGCGGCGGGTGCGGCGGGCCCCTGCCCGGAGGAGTCGTCGTCGCCCCAGCCGCCGGGGTGCGGCTCCGGCTGCGCGGGGGGCGCGAAGGGGGCGCCGGGGGTGCCGAGCCTGGGGTCCGCGACGGTTTCGGCGGACGCCGGCGGCGCGGTTTCGGCGGGCGGTGCGGTCTGCGCGGGCGGTACGGCCGGGGCGGGCAGCGCGAACGGTGCGGGCCGCACCTCCTGCGCACCCGTGTCCCCGTGGCGGGCGCGGCGCCGGCCGGTGGGGGCGTGCTGGGCCTGCGGCGGCACGGGGGCGGGCTCCGGAGTGCCGGCCGGGGAGTCGGACGGGGTGGCGGCGGGGGCGCCGGGGTCGGCGTCCGGAGCGCCGGGCAGCCCGGCCCCGGGCTGGTACGCGGCGGGCCCGGCCTCGCCCGTACCCACACCGGCGCCGTGCGAACCCGACTCGGCGCCCTCAAGCGCGTCGGCGGAACCCGCACCCCCGACCTCTGCCCCCAGGGACCCGTCCGGCCCCACGGCAGCAGGGGCCGCCCGGTCCGCGTCGGCGGGCGGGAGGGCGAAGGGGACGCGTGGTCCGGCCTCGGCGGCGGCGGCCCGTTCCTGGGCGGCGGCCAGGGCGCGGCGGCGTCGCCCGGTCGGCTGCGGTGCCGGGACGGGCAGCTCCTGCGCCGGGGCCCCCGGGGCGGGCGCAGGGCGGGCGGCGTCGGTGAGGTTCGAGAAGGCGGCGGGTGCCGTGGACTCGACGGCGTTCACTACGGGGGGAAGGGCGAGGCGGCCCTCGTCACCGGCGTTCCCCCGGTGTCCGCCGGCCGCGACCGGGACCTGCGCCCCGGCCGGAACGCCCTGCGGGGGCACCGTCTGCCCGAGCTGCGGGCGGCCGGCCTGCGCACCCTCGGCGGCGGTCACCACGGACCCCTCCGACGGGGCGGCCGCGGGCAGCGCGAGGGCCTGCCCCGGGGTGCCCGTCTCGGCGGGGCTGGGCCGCCCGCGACGGCGTCCGGAGCCCTCGGTGACCTGCTGGGCGGGGATCAGCTCGTTCGGGGCCTCGGGAGCGGGGGCCGCACGGCGCGCACGCCGGCGCCCGGTCGGCGCGGCCGCGCCGGTGTCCCCGGGGGCCGCCTCCACCTCGCCGCTGTCGTCGGAGCCGCCCATGGGGCTGTCCAGGAAGGCATCGGTGGAGGAACGCCGCGCACGGCGCCGCCCCCTACCCGCCTCGGGCGCGTCCGACACCACCGGCGCCGGACCCGCATGATCGGCCTCCCCGGGGGGAAGGGACTCGGGCGCCACCGGAGGAGCCGCCTCCACCTGCGGCACGGCGGTCGGCTCCGGGGGCGCCACGGTCCCCGCTCCCGCGCCGATCGGCACCTCAAGCACGTACGCACTGCCGCTCATGCCCGGCATCTCGTGCGTCTGGAGCACACCGCCGTGCGCACGGACGATGCCGCTCACGATGGGCACGTGCACCGGGTCTCCCCCGGCGAACGGTCCGCGCACCTCGATGCGTACGACATCACCGCGCTGAGCGGCGGCGACCACGACGGTCGAGTCGACGTAACCGCCACCGGGCACCACCCGCGCCTTGCCGGTCGAGTCGACGCCGGCGACGTCCGCGACGAGGTGCGCGAGGGCGGTCACCAGGCGTCCGGCGTCGACCTCGGCCTCGATCGGCGGGGCGTGCACCGCGAACTGGGCGCGGCCGGGACCGATCAGCTCGACCGAGGCGTCGATACCGGCCGTGACGACACCGTCGAGCAGCACACGCGTCTTGACGAGTGCCTCGGATCCGGCGTCGAGGCGCTGGTAGCCCAGCACGTTGTCGATGAGCGTCGTCATGCGCGCGTAGCCCGCGGCCAGGTGGTGCAGGATCTGGTTCGCCTCGGGCCACAGCTGGCCGGCGGGGTCGGCGGCGAGGGCGGAGAGCTCACCGCGCAGCTCCTCCAGGGGGCCGCGCAGCGACTCGCCGAGCACGGCGGTGAGCTGGGTGTGCCGGGCGGTGAGGTCGGTCAGCCGCTCGGACTGCTCCTCCAGCTCGGAGGCGTAACGCTCGGTGCGGTCGGCCAGCTCGGAGGCGTGCGCCTCCTTGAGGGCCGCGAGCTCGGCGGTGTGCCGCTCGGTGAGCTCACTGACGGCGGCGGTGCGGCTCGCGGTCAGCTCGGCGATCTCGTCCTTGCGCTGCTTGTCCAGCTCCTCGTAGGGGCGGCGGTCGGTGAACGTCATCACGGCGCCGACGAGCTGGTCGCCGTCGCGGACGGGTGCGGTGGTCAGGTCGACCGGCACCTGTTCCCCGCTCTTGGACCACAGAACCTGCCCGCGCACCCGGTGTTTGCGTCCCGACTTCAGCGTGTCGGCGAGTGGGGACTCCTCGTACGGGAAGGGCTCGCCCTCCGCGCGGGAGTGCAGGATCAGGGGGTGCAGCTCCTGGCCGCCGAGATCGCTGGCCCGGAAGCCGAGGATCTGCGCGGCGGCGGGGTTGACCAGGACGACCCGGCCGTCCGTGTCCGTACCGACGACGCCCTCGGCGGCGGCGCGCAGGATCATCTCGGTCTGGCGCTGCGAGCGGGCGAGCTCGGCCTCGGTGTCGACGGTGCCGGAGAGGTCGCGCACGACGAGCATCAGCAGCTCGTCACCGGTGTAGCTGCCCCCGTACGAGCCCTGGACGTCCTTGTAGGCCGCCTGCCCGTCCTCCAGGCTGGCGCTGGTCACCTCGACGGGGTACTCGTTGCCGTCGGTACGCCGCGCGATCATGCGCGTGGGCTTGGTACGGCCCCGCTCGTCCGCAGCCTCGGGCCGGCGCATCGACCCCGGGATCAGCTTGGAGTCGAACTCCGGCAGCAGATCGAGCAGCCCGCGACCGACGAGCGCGGTGCCCGGGGTCTCGAACATTTCGAGGGCGATGGTGTTGGCGTTGACGACCGTACCGTTGCAGTTGACGAGCAGAAGCCCGTCCGGAAGGGCGTCGAGTATGGCTGCGAGGCGAGCAGCGCCTCGGGATGGCCTGCTGCTCACGACGACGCTTCCTCCCTGATTACTGCACCTTGCCCGACAGCGGGCCCCATCTTGCCCCTCGGGCCTCAGGCTGTCACTGAAGGAGTCTAAAGGCAGGGGAGGGGCGTGGGGCTGCGGATGAGGGGGAGCTCTCACCAAGGTTTGGTGCGTACGTTGTACGGCTCCGAGTCGCATCGCGCCCCGCGGCGCCCCGCCCGCGGGCCCCGGGGCCGGTCACCGCACGTTCGGCAGGACCGGCCGCAGACCGTTCCACCGGGCGATCTCGCACCCGTTGGTCCGCCGGAACGAGGCGTCCACGTGGCGGCCGTGCCAAGTGCCGGTGACGCGGGCGGTGGATTCCCCGCCGTACTGCTGCGTACACATCGCGTCCCGGGGAACCGGCGCGAAGGGGTCCGCCCCCTCCCCCTCCAGCTGATCCAGCCGCTCGCACGCCTGTGCCGCGACCGGGTGGTTCCCCCCGGCCGGCCCGCACTCCAGCTCGTACCTGCCGTCGGCCTCCGGGTTCCCCGACCCGGCGACGACCACGGTGAGCCGCGTTCCGTCGCCGTCGTCCTGGAGGAGCGGCAGGGACAGCGGCAACGGGAGGGGCCCGGACGCGGCGGTGGCGGCGGGCGCGGCGGCGGACAGCGCGGCGAGGGACGCGACAGCGGTGAGAGCGAGACGGCGCATCATGGCGGACTCCTGTGGCGGAAGAACCTGCGGGGGCGGCGCCCCCGCCCTGCCTAACGCGCGACGCGCCCCGGCGTTGCGCACGGCAACCGCTTTGCCCTCGCGGCCGACCGCCTAGTACCGTAGGCCGCGATTGGTGGCGCAGCGTGCAGCTGTGTCATCATCTGCACGCACCACTCGCGCTCGCGCGGGCGTTGCGGATGGAGGCGTCGCCTAGTCCGGTCTATGGCGCCGCACTGCTAATGCGGTTTGGGGCTTACCCCCCATCGAGGGTTCAAATCCCTCCGCCTCCGCACCACACCGAAGCCCCGGTCCCCAGGACCGGGGCTTCGCTCGTTCTCCGGCATCTGCCCAGCTCAGGCCGGGTGCGCCTAATGGATTTCGCGTCCCGGCGCAGGTCATGTAATGTTGTTCTCGCAACGCAGACGGGGCAGAAAAAACCCCGGAAGCACAAGCACTCGTAGCTTAACGGATAGAGCATCTGACTACGGATCAGAAGGTTGCAGGTT
This sequence comes from Streptomyces sp. NPDC097595, assembly GCF_044761525.1. Taxonomy (NCBI): domain Bacteria; kingdom Bacillati; phylum Actinomycetota; class Actinomycetes; order Kitasatosporales; family Streptomycetaceae; genus Streptomyces; species Streptomyces sp. NPDC097595. The sequence continues at coordinate 149,867 of NZ_JBIWCN010000020.1, forward strand.
CGAATCCTGCCGAGTGCACAGCAGGTGAGAGGCCCCGGAGAAATCCGGGGCCTCTTGCGTTTGTGCTGGATGGGCAGCGGGTCCGTCGCGCTGGTCCTCCTGTCCGTGCCTGATCACGGGCGTACCTTGGGCTGCGTGGCGAACGACGATCTGGGGCGGACTCTGCGGCGGTTGAGGCGGTTGGCTTCTCTGACGCAGGAAGAGCTGGCCGAGCGGGCGGATGTGTCCGTCGATGTGATCAGGCAGCTTGAGCAGGGGCGGAAGCAGTCGGCACGCCTTCCTACGTTGCACGCGCTCGCGAACGGTCTCGGCGTTGAGCTGACCACACTCCTGGGGGACCCGCCCGCTGTCGCGGCCTCGGGGGAGAACGATGGGCCGCGCTTCGTGGCGGTGCGTCGCGCCATCATGCCCGCGCTGTGGGGGCCGGAGCCGGAGCCGCCCGGGGACGGCTTCTCGATGGGTCGGCTGCGTGAGCGGATCGCGGAGGGGTGGACGCACTACCACTCCGCCGAGTTCGACGCCGTCATGACGGCCCTGCCGGAGCTCATTTCGGATGCGCGCGCGGCCACCGCTTCACCCGAGGGGGATGTGCGGCGGGCCGGATTCGGTGCACTGGGCAAGGCGCTTCAGCTTGCCGGGCATGTTGCTGTGCGGATGGGGAAGACCGATCTCGCTCTCATCAGTTTGGAGCGCGCGATAGAGGCGGCCGGCCAGTCGGCCGATCCGCTGCTCGTGCCGATGATCGTCAACTCCACGGCCTGGACGTATCAGCGGCAGGGCCGTCTGGAGGACGCACTGGGCATCGCGCTGCGTACCGCTGACGAGATGGTCAGCGCAGGGCGCCTCGACACCGTGGACGGGCTGAAGGTGTGGGGAGCACTGACCATGAGTGCTGCCACGTCCGCCGCGCGGAGCGGGGACTACGAGCGTGCGGCGGCGATGATGGGGGCGGCGGAGAAGGAGGCCGCACGCGTCGCCAAGCTGCCTGACGGCGGTGACAACCGGATGGTCAGCGTCTTCAGCCCGTCCTCCGTGCGGATTGAGCGCGTTCGGCTGGCCGTTCAGTACGGGCACCCGCAGGATGCCCTGGCCCTGGCCAAGGGGATGCGGCTGAGCAAGGACACACCGCCGTCGTGGCGCACGTGGCTGCTTCTGGACGTGGCACGGGCGCACACGGACACGGGGGACGCGGCCGGAGCCGTAACGACTCTGGAATCGCTGCGCCGGGTGGCACCTACGTGGATGCAGCACCACACCTTGGCCGTGGCCATCGTGCGGGACCTTTGGTCCCTGCCCAACCACCCGGCAGGGCTGCGGCCGTTGGCCGAGTTTCTCGGGGTCTGCGCTTAGCGTCCTGAAAGTAGGACGCAGCGCCCCTGTGACCCGTTCTCGCATGTCGCTTACATGAGCGGACAGTGCCCCGGCGGCCGTGCGACCGGCCCCGGGGCTCGGCCGATCTGAAAGAGCAGACCGACATGCCGCAAGCTACAGCGCAAGCCCGCCCCATCGGGCCTCCCGGGTACAGCCAGACGATGCCGCGCAAGCCGGAGAGCGCCGCTTCCGCCAGACGTTTCACCGATACCGCCCTGTCCTGTTGGGGCTTGGAGGAGTTGGCCGACGACTGCGCCCTGATTGTGAGCGAACTCGTCGCCAACTCCGTGAGGTACGCCCGCCGGGACTCCATCCGCGTAGTCGTGGAGCGGACCGCTCCTCGGGCGGTACGCGTGGCCGTCACCGACTTCAGCCGCGCGCTGCCCGTCGAACGTCAGGTGGGAGACAGCGACGAAGGTGGGCGGGGCCTGTTACTTGTGGCGGCTCTGGCATCCGACTGGGGTACGCACGAGCGCCGTTGGGGCAAGGTTGTCTGGGCTGAGCTGGAGGGGCGCGGATGAGCACCGACGAGAGCCTTGGCAGCAGCGCGGCCCGTGCCCATCTTTCTCAGTTGATCGACATGTTCGGCGTGGACGGGTGCTTGAGGGTCAACGTGGTGTCTGAACCTGCACCGGAGGCCGCAAGTGAGGCTGCCGAGGAGGAGTAGTTCAGGCGGGCGCGGGAAGGGAGGCGGCGGCCCGGGTCCCCCTCACCGCCCAGCGGTCTCCACCGGCGCGACCGGGGTGGACACCGCCACCGGGTGGCGGCGGGTCGGCATGCCGGCTGTCGGGTTGGCTACGCCCCAGGCCGCGCCCTTGCAGACCAGTTCCTTGTAGAGCGCGGCGATACGGCCCGTCAGCGCTGCCTTGACCGCGTGGTCGTCGGCGGTGACGTACTGGATGAGGCCGTCCTTGCGGCCCAGTGAGACGCACTGGTTGAAGTAGCGCAGCGGGGTGGACGGGATCTTGGTGCCGGCGAGGCGGGCCGCTAGGGCGTCGGCGGCCTGCCAGGCGGTGGGGACGCCCGAGGCGCAGGACATCCGCAGCGGCTTGTCGCCGGGGCCCGCGACGAGGGCCGCGTCCCCGATCGCGTACACGTCGGGGTGCGAGACCGAGCGCATGGTCGCGTCGACCACGATCTGGCCGGTCTCCGAGGTCTCCAGGGCGGTGGCCGCCGCGAGCGGGTGGACCGCGAAGCCGGTCGTCCAGACGGTGACCGCCGCCTGGAACGAGGTGCCCTCGGCCGTGGTGGCGTAACCGGCGCCGACCTCCGCGACGGCGGTGTTCTCGTGGACGGTGATCCCGAGCCGGTCGAAGACCTTGCGGACGTGCGCGCGGCCGCTGGGCGAGAGCCAGTCGCCGAGTCCGCCGCGTGCGGCGAGGGCGATGTCGAGGTCCGGGCGGGCCTCCGCGAACTCGGTCGCCGCTTCGAGGCCGGTCAGCCCGCCGCCGACGATCAGCACGGACTGGCCGGGCGCGAGGGCGGCCAGCCGTTCGCGCAGCCGGAGCGCTCCGGGGCGGCTCGCGATCTCGTGGGCGTGCTCGGCGGTCCCGGGGACGCCCTGGGTGTTCCAGGCGCTGCCGAGGGCGTAGACGAGGGAGTCGTACGTCAGCTCCTCCTCGCCGTCCGCGCTCTCGACGGTGACCGCCTTGCGGTCGACGTCCACGGCGGTGACCCGGCCGACCTTCAGCTCCACGCCCGTCCCGGCGAACATCTCGGTGAAGGGGCGGGGCTTGAGGTCCTGGCCGGCCGCGAGCTGGTGCATGCGGACGCGCTCCACGAAGTCGGGCTCCGCGTTGACGAGGGTGACGCTGACGTCCTCGCGGCGCAGCCGCTTGGCGACGCGGCCCGCCGCGATGGCTCCGGCGTATCCGGCTCCGAGGACGATGATGCGGTGCTGCTGCATGTGCCTGCTCCTGTCTCGCGCGGGTTCGCCCCTGCGGGGTGGTTTCTCGCCCCTTGAACCGGGTAGCCCGCGCTTTCCTGACAGGAGAGCGGTGTGACCTGCGTCACTAAGTAATTAGAAGGCTGTGAGCAGCGGCTTTCCGTGTTCCATGGCCGCCCACCGCCGGGTCGCGCGTTCCAGTTTGTCCGGGTTGACCTGGTTGCGGAACGAGGCGATCCCCTCCGGAGTGACTTCCACACTCATGACGCCGATGACCCGTTCGCCGACGACCGCCAGAACGGCGCTGGAGCCGTTCGCGTAGGTCATGTGCAGCTCGACGGAACCGCCGGTCATCGCGGTCTTCGCCTTGCCCGGCTTGAGCAGCCCGCGCATGAACGTGGCGACGGCCTTCGCGCCCTCGAACGCCTTGGCGCGGGCGGGCACCTTTCCGCCGCCGTCGCCGAGGGAGATCGCGTCGGAGGTCAGCAGCTCCACGAGAGGTTCGGTACGGCCGCCTGCGGCGGCGAGCAGGAACTCCTCGATGACGCGGCGGGCGGCGGCCTCGTCCACCTCGGTGCGCGTCCGGCCGTCGGCGATGTGCTTCTTCGCCCGGTGGTACACCTGCTGCACGGCGGATTCGCTCAGGTCCAGGATCTCCGCGATCTCCCGGTGCGGATGGCCGAACGCCTCCCGCAGCACGTACACCGCCCGCTCGCCCGGCGTCAGCCGCTCCATGAGCGTGAGCACGGCGTACGAGACCGACTCGCGCTGTTCCACCGTGTCGGCGGGGCCGAGCATCGGGTCCCCGGCGAGCAGCGGTTCGGGCAGCCAGGCGCCCACGTACGTCTCGCGGCGGGCGCGGGCGGAGGTGAGCTGGTTGAGACAGAGGTTGGTGAGGACCTTCGTCAGCCACGCCTCGGGGACCTCGATCCGCCCGGTGTCGGCGGCCTGCCAGCGCAGGTAGGTGTCCTGCACGGCGTCCTCGGCCTCGCTCGCCGAGCCCAGGAGGCGGTAGGCGATGGCCTCCAGCCGGGGCCTGGCCGCCTCGAACCGGTCCACGTCCTGCACGGTCGTCATGCCCGGAATCGTAGCCCCGGGCCCGTTGTCAGTGCTCGCCCGTACGCTGCGGACATGGACTGGCAGTGCACCGGCCTCCGTTGGCCCGAGGGCTCCGACGGCCCCGCGCTGGGCTGGCGCAAGGGGGCGCGGACGCGGGCGAGCGTTCTGGTGTACGGAACGGAGTTCGGCTTCCGGGCGTCCGGCGAGCGGCGCTGCTCCGGGGCCCGGGGCAACGCGTGCCCGCTGGGTGCCGTGGTGCCGGCGACGAGCACGGGCGGCCGCTGCCCGGAGTGCGGGCGGCTCGACCGGGCGCATTCGGTGGCCGCCGACACGATCCCGGACGACCCCCGCACGTACCGGGTGTATCTCGCGTGGTTCGGGCCCGGCCTGGTGAAGGTCGGGATCACCGGGGAGGAGCGGGGCGCGGCGCGGCTGCGGGAGCAGGGGGCGGTGGTCTTCAGCTGGCTGGGCCGGGGGCCGCTGATGGCGGCGCGCCGGGCCGAGGAGGTGCTGCGGGCGGCCCTCGGGGTCCCGGACCGCATTCCGTACGCCCGCAAGCGGGAGGTGCGGGCGGGGCTCCCGGACCCGGCGGAGCGGGCGGGCGAGCTCGCGGAGCTGTACGGGAAGGCGGCGGCCCTGGAGGGCGCCGGCTGGCCGGAGGCGCTGGAGCGGCTGCCGTTCGCGGCGGTGGACCACGCGGGGGTGTTCCGGCTGGGGGTGGGGGAGGGCCGGACAATGGCGAGGCCCGGGCCCGTCCGGGCGGTGGCCGGCCTGGTGGACGGGGGCGCGGTGGCGGGAAGGCTCGTCGCGGCGGCCGGACCCGACCTCCATCTGGACGCGGGTCCGCAGGGTCTCGTCATCGTGGACACCCGGCTGATGCCCGGCTGGACGCTGGCGGCGGCCGGGGCGGGCGCGGCCGGGGTGAGCGTGCCGACCGTCGTGGTGGGGGGTGGGGCGGCGCAGGACGGGCTGTTCTGAGAGGGTCGCCCGTATGGGTGACGATCACGACGACGTGGTGCGGTTCCGGCAGCGGCTCGGGCTGCCCGGGCTCATCGACGTACACACGCATTTCATGCCGGAGCGGGTCCTGCGCAAGGTGTGGGCGTACTTCGACTCGGTGGGCCCGCTGACCGGCTTGGAGTGGCCGATCGCCTACCGGCACGAGGAGGCGGAACGGCTCGCCGTGCTCCGCTCGTTCGGGGTGCTCCGCTTCACGTCGATGCTGTATCCGCACAAGCCGGGGATGGCGGCCTGGCTGAACGGCTGGGCGGCCGATTTCGCCGCACGCACGCCGGACTGCCTGCACACGGCGACGTTCTTCCCCGAACCGGACGCAGGGCGCTATGTGCGGGAGGCCGTCGAGGCGGGGGCCCGGGTCTTCAAGGCGCACCTCCAGGTCGGCGCGTACGACCCGAACGACCCCCTGCTAGACCCGGTGTGGGGTCTGCTCGCGGAGGCGGGCATCCCGGTCGTGGCACATTGCGGTTCGGGCCCGGCCCCCGGCAAGCACACCGGGCCCGGCCCCATCGGCCGCGTCCTCGCCCGGCATCCCCGGCTGCCGCTGATCGTGGCGCACATGGGGATGCCGGAGTACACGGAGTTCCTGACGCTGGCGGAGACGTATCCGGAGGTGCGGCTCGACACGACGATGGCGTTCACGGACTTCGTCGAGGAGTTCAGCCCGTTCCCGCCGGCGGAGCTCGGCCGCCTCGCGGACCTCGGCGACCGCGTGCTGCTGGGCACGGACTTCCCGAACATCCCGTACCCGTACGCCCATCAACTGCACGCCCTGGAACGGCTCGGCCTGGGCGACGACTGGCTCCGGGCCGTCTGTCACGACAACGCGAAGGCGCTGTTCGGCGTCTGAGATCCCCGGCGCGGCTTTCTCAGGGAATTCACAGAAACGGAAAAGAACTCTCTCAGAGCCGTCTCACAGGCTGGCGTCATGACGACGACGACCTCGCCCCAGGGGCGTACCGAACTGCTCAGGCCGGACCGTACCCCTGTGCGGGTGCTGGTCGTGGACGACGAGGCTTCGCTCACGGAGCTGCTGTCGATGGCGCTTCGTTACGAGGGCTGGGAGGTGCGCAGTGCCGGGGACGGCGCGGCCGCCGTGCGCGCGGCGCGTGCGTTCCGGCCCGATGTGGTGATCCTCGACGTGATGCTGCCCGACATGGACGGGCTCGCCGTCCTCGGCAGGCTGCGGCGCGAACTGTCCGACGTGCCGGTGCTGTTCCTGACCGCGCGGGACTCCGTGGAGGACCGGATCGCCGGGCTCACGGCGGGCGGCGACGACTACGTCACCAAGCCGTTCAGCCTGGAGGAGGTCGTGGCCCGGCTGCGCGGACTGATCCGGCGGTCGGGGACGGCGGCGGCGGCGCGCGGCGAGTCGCAGCTCGTCGTGGGCGACCTGATGCTGGACGAGGACAGCCACGAGGTGAGCCGGGACGGGAAGAACATCCACCTGACGGCGACCGAGTTCGAGCTGCTGCGGTTCCTGATGCGCAACCCGCGCCGGGTGCTCAGCAAGGCGCAGATCCTGGACCGGGTCTGGAACTACGACTTCGGCGGCCAGGCCAACGTGGTCGAGCTGTACATCTCCTACCTGCGCAAGAAGATCGACGCGGGCCGTACGCCCATGATCCACACCCGGCGCGGGGCGGGATATCTGATCAAGCCCGGTGAGTAGCGGAGTGCGGCGGCCGTGGACCCTGCGCACCCGCCTCGTGGTCTCGGCGGTGACGCTGATCGCCGTGGTCGCCGCCGTGATCGGCTCGGTGACCGCGATCGCCTTCCACAGCTACATGTACGGGAAACTCGACGACCAGCTGCGGGACATCGCGGTTCGGGCGCAGCGGGCGCCGGGCGTTCCCACCCCCGGGGGTCCCAAAACGTCCCCGGCGCATGATCCGCTCGGTTTCATCGGCATGGGCGGCCAGCCGCTGGAGACCTTCGGCGCGCTGGTCGAGCGGGGGGAGATCACGGACTCGGCCGTCGTGAAGGACGGCGGGTTCGACGCCGGTGAGAACACCGAACCGCTGACCGACGCGCAGCGGGACGCGGTGACGGAGGCCGGTGTCAGGGCGGACGACCGCGCGCACGACGTCGAACTGCCCGGCCTGGGCGGCTACCGGGTGCGGGCGGTGCCGACGGACGACGGCGGCACGGTCCTCGTCGGCATCCCCACCAGTGAGGTGAGCCGTGCGCTCAACACCTTGATCCTGGTGGAGGTCTGCGTGACCGGCGCGGGGCTCGTCGCGGCGGGGATCGCGGGCGCGGCGATGGTCGGTGTGGCGCTGCGGCCGTTGCGCCGGGTGGCGGCGACGGCGACCCGGGTCTCCGAACTTCCGCTGCACAGCGGCGAGGTGGCCCTCCTGGAACGCGTCCCGGACGCCGAGGCGGACCCGCGCACCGAGGTCGGCCAGGTCGGCGCGGCGCTGAACCGGATGCTGGGGCACGTCGGTTCGGCCCTGGATGCCCGGCAGCGCAGCGAGACGCGGGTGCGCCAGTTCGTCGCGGACGCCAGCCACGAGCTGCGGACCCCGCTCGCCTCGATACGCGGCTACGCCGAACTGACCCGGCGCGGCCGGGAGGACCCCGGTCCGGACACCCGGCACGCGCTCGGCCGCATCGAGTCGGAGGCCCAGCGGATGACGGGCATGGTCGAGGACCTGCTCCTGCTCGCCCGCCTGGACGCGGGCCGCCCGCTCTCGTACGAGAGCACCGATCTCTCGCCGCTCGTCGTGGACGCGGTGAGCGACGCCCGCGCGGCGGACCGGGCCGAGCCCGCCCGCCAGTGGCGCCTGGACCTGCCGGACGCCCCGGCGACGGTCCGCGCCGACCCGACCCGTATCCACCAGGTCCTGGTCAACCTCCTGGCCAACGCCCGTACCCACACCCCGCCCGGCACCACGGTCACCGCCCGTGTCCTGGCCGGACCCGGCGACCCCTGGGTCACCGTTGAGGTCCGGGACGACGGCCCCGGCATCCCCCCGGACCTCCTCCCCCACGTCTTCGAACGGTTCGCCCGGGGTGACGCCTCCCGTTCCCGCAACGCCGGTTCGACGGGCCTCGGCCTGGCGATCGTCCAGGCGGTGGTGACGGCCCACGGCGGCGGGGTGGAGGTGCGGTCGGTGCCGGGCGAGACGGTGTTCGCGGTGCGGCTGCCGGCGGAGCGCGCCGCGACCGGAAGGCCGCGTGACACGGCCGGTCGGGCGCCTCGATCATGAGCGGATGGCGCGACTTCACGACATCGTCTTCGACTGTGCCCACCCGGCGTCCACAGCCCGCTTCTGGGCGGAGATCCGGCGGCTGACCGCTCTCGGGGCTACTGTCCTGGAACGGCACGCGGACAACGTCGTTCTGGCCGATTCCGAGGGCAACGAATTCTGTCTGTCCTGACCTAGTGGTCGCAGACCGAAGGGGAGCGGCGCATGGCAAGGGTGACGGAACTGGTCTGCTATCCCGTCAAGGGATGTGCGGGTACGTCGGTGAGCGAGGCGTTCCTGACGCCGGCGGGCCTCGCGCATGACCGCAGCTTCATGGTCATCAGCGAGGACGGCGTCTTCCGCACACAGCGCCGGCATCCCCGCCTCGCCCTGATCCGGCCCGTCGTCAGCGCCGATGGGGCCCGCCTCGCCCTCGGTACGGACGGTCACGGCACGGTGTGCCTCGACGTGACGACGTCCGCGCCGCGTCGTGACGTCGATCTGTTCGGCGACACGTTTCGGGGGATCGACCAGGGGGAAGAGGCCGCCGCCTGGCTCTCGGAGGTCCTCGGCACTCCCAGCCGTCTCGTGCGGGTGCCGCCGGAGCACGATCGGATCGCCGACGGGCTGGTCCCCGGCCCGTCCGGCTACGCCGACAGCAGCGCCGTGCACCTGCTCTCCGTCGCCTCCCTCGACCTCCTCAACCGGCGGATGGCCGAGCAGGGCGCCCCGCCCCTGCCGATGGACCGCTTCCGCCCGAACATCGTCGTCGACGGGGGCTGGGCGGACGAACCGCACGCCGAGGACCGCGCCCGCCGCGTCGTCATCGGCGGCGCCGAGCTGGGTTACGCCAAGCTCGCGGTGCGCTGTGCCGTCACCCTGGTCGCGCAGGAGGCCGGGGTGCGGCGGGGTCCTGAGCCCTTGCGCACGCTCGCCGGCTATCGAAGGGCGGCGAGCGGGGGCGTCGTGTTCGGCGCGAAGTTTGCCGTGGTCGCGTCGGGGAAGCTGTCGGCCGGCGACGAGGTGGCCGTCACGGAGTGGGGCGACGCCGAGCTCTGAGCGCGGGCGCCCGGGGTCACTCACATCTGGCCCACAGCCTCAGCACATGGCCGTGACAGCGGGGTTGGCGACTGTCGGTGGCATGCGAACAGAGACTCCTTGGAGCACCTTGCCGGCCCGGGACCACCTCCTCGCCGGCGTGGGCGGTGCGGCGGGTGCGCCCGTGCTCGACGTGGTGGTACCCGTCTACAACGAGGAGAAGGACCTTGAACCGTGCGTGCTGCGGCTGCACGAGCACCTGGCCCGCACCTTCCCGTACGCCTTCCGGATCACCGTCGCCGACAACGCCAGCACCGACCGGACGCCGGAGGTGGCGGAGCGGCTGGCGCGGTCGCTGCCGGGGGTGCGGTCCTTCCGGCTGGAGGAGAAGGGGCGCGGCCGTGCGCTCCGTACCGTCTGGACCCACTCGGACGCGCCGGTCCTCGCGTACATGGACGTCGATCTGTCCACCGACCTCAACGCGCTGCTTCCGCTGGTGGCGCCGCTGATCTCCGGGCACTCCGACCTCGCCATCGGTTCGCGGCTCGCGCGGAGTTCGCGGGTGGTGCGGGGGACGAAGCGGGAGTTCATCTCGCGGGCCTACAACATCATCCTGCGTTCGTCGCTGGCCGCGCGGTTCAGTGACGCGCAGTGCGGGTTCAAGGCGATCCGGCGCGAGGTCGCGCAGCGGCTGCTGCCGATGGTGGAGGACACCGGCTGGTTCTTCGACACCGAGATGCTGGTGCTGGCCGAACGGGCCGGGCTGCGCATCCACGAGGTGCCCGTCGACTGGGTGGACGACCCCGACTCCACGGTCCACATCGTCCGGACCGCCACCGATGACCTGAAGGGCGTGTGGCGGGTGGGGCGGGCGCTGGCCGTCGGCGCGCTGCCGCTGGACCGGCTGGCGCGGCCCTTCGGGGACGATCCGCGCGACCGGGCGATCGGCGGGGTGCCGGGCGGGCTGGCCCGGCAGCTCGTCGGGTTCTGCGTCGTGGGCGCCCTGTCCACGCTGTTCTACCTGGCGCTGTACTCCCTCTTCCGGCTCGGCGCCGGGCCCCAGCTCGCCAACGGGGCCGCGCTGCTGGTCTCGGCCGTCGCGAACACCGCCGCCAACCGGAGGCTCACCTTCGGGGTACGCGGCCGGGGCGGCGCGGTCCGTCACCAGGCACAGGGCCTCGTGGTCTTCGCCATCGGCCTCGCCCTGACCAGCGGTTCGCTGGCGGCCCTGGGCGCGGCCTCCGGCTCGCCCTCCCACAGCACCGAACTCGCGGTGCTCATCGCGGCGAACCTCGCGGCGACGGTGCTGCGCTTCCTGCTGTTCCGCGCGTGGGTCTTCCCGGACCGGGAGCGGGGAAACGCGGTGACGGGTCCTGAGCCGGCCGCGACGTTCCCCGGCGCCGACCCGGCAAACCACGCGCCGACTCCCGCCGTGGCCCCGCCCTTCCCGGCCGCCCACCCGGCAAACCCCGTACCCGAAGCCGCCGTTCCCGCACCGCCCGCCGCCGAAACCACCCACGACCTGAGGAACGCCCGATGACCACGCTCGACCCCGCATACGCTCCGGCCGCCCGGCCGGACACGCCCCCGGGGCACGCACGGGCCGGTGCCTCCCTGCCCCGCCGGATCTGGCGCGGCCGGGCCGAGGACGCCCCCTGGGTGCGCCCCGCCTTCCTGGCCCTCCTGCTCGCCATCACACTGGCGTACCTCTGGAACCTCAGCGCCTCCGGCTACGCCAACTCCTTCTACTCCGCCGCCGTGCAGGCCGGCAGCCGCAGTTGGAAGGCGTTCTTCTTCGGCTCGCTGGACGCGGCCAACGCGATCACCGTGGACAAGCCGCCGGCCACCCTGTGGCCCATGGCCCTGTCGGTGCGGGTCTTCGGGCTCAGCTCCTGGGCGATCCTCGCCCCGCAGGTGGTAATGGCGGCCGCGACGGCCGGGGTGCTGTACGCGGCCGTGCGCCGCCGGTTCAGCGCCGCCGCCGGGCTCCTCACCATGGCGGTATTCGCGCTGACGCCCGTCGCCGCGCTGATGTTCCGCTTCAACAACCCGGACGCGCTGCTCGCGCTGCTGATGACGGTCACCGTCTACTGCGTGCTGCGCGCGATGGAGAAGGGCCGCACGAAGTGGCTGGTGTGGGCGGGCGTCGCGGTGGGCATCGCGTTCCTGTCGAAGACCCTCCAGGCGTTCCTGATCCTGCCGCCGCTGGCCGTGCTGTACGCGGTGTTCGCGCCGGTCCCCGTACGGAAGAGGTTCGGGCAGCTCGGTCTGTCCGCGCTCGCCATGGTCGTCGCGGGCGGCTGGTGGGTGGCGGCCGTCGAACTGTGGCCCGCCTCCTCACGCCCGTACATCGGCGGTTCGCAGAACAACTCGTTCCTTGAGCTGACCTTCGGCTACAACGGGCTCGGCCGGATCAACGGCGAGGAGACCGGCAGCGTCGGCGGCGGAGGCGGCCGGGGCGGCGGCGGTCAGTGGGGCGAGACCGGCATCGGCCGGATGTTCAACTCCGAGGTGGGCGCCCAGATCTCCTGGCTGCTGCCCGCCGCCCTGATCCTGCTCGTCGCCGGAATCTGGCTGACCTGGCGCGCGAAGCGTACGGACACCGCGCGGGCGGCGTTCCTCGCGTGGGGCAGTTCGCTGCTGATGACTGCCGCCGTGTTCAGCTTCATGGCCGGGATCTTCCACCAGTACTACACGGTCGCCCTGGCCCCCTATCTGGCCGCGCTGATCGGCATGGGCGTCACGGTCCTGTGGGAGGAGCGGGCCCGCTGGTGGGCGGGCGCCGCGCTGGCCGCGACCGTCGCGGTGACGGCGTACTGGGCGTACGTGCTCCTCGGCCGTACCCCGGACTACCAGCCGTGGCTGCGGACGGCCGTGCTCGTCACCGGCCTCGTGGCGGCGGTGGGCCTGCTGCTCGTGGCCCGGTTGGGCCGTCAACTGGCAGTTGTCGCAGTGGTCCTGGGCATCGCCGCGTCGCTTGCCGGGCCGGCCGCGTACACCGTGAGCACCCTGAACACGGGCCACCAGGGCTCCATCGTCACGGCGGGCCCGTCCTCGGGCGGCATGGGCGGCATGGGCGGCGGCCCCGGCGGCCCCGGTGGCGGTGGCGGCGGCCGGGGTGGCGGACCGGGCGGTGGCATGCCCCCGGGCCAGGCCGGCACCAACCAGCAGGGCACCAACCAGCAGGGCACCGGTCAACAGGGCACGGGCATGGGCCAACCCCCCACCGGCACCCCGCCCAACCAAGGCCGGACCCAGGGCCAACCCCCCACCCAGAACGGCGGATCCACCCAGAACGGCCGACGCGGCACCCCGCCCACCATGGGCGAACGCGGAGCCGGCGGCATGGGCGGTCTCCTCAACGGCGCGTCCGTCGGCTCCGAGGCCGAGGCGCTCCTGGAGAAGAACGCCGACGACTACACCTGGGCCGCAGCGGCCATCGGCTCCCAGAACGCCGCGAGCTACCAACTCGCCACCGAGGAGCCCGTCATGGCGATCGGCGGCTTCAACGGAAGCGACCCGTCCCCGACCCTCGCGCAGTTCAAGAAGTACGTCGAGGACGGCCGCATCCACTACTTCGTCTCGGGCGGCGGCATGGGCGGAGGCGGCGGCATGGGTGGCAGCGGCAGTGGCACCGCCTCGCAGATCTCCTCCTGGGTGGAGAAGAACTTCAAGGAGGTGACGGCGGGCAGCGCCACCTTCTACGACCTCACCGAACCGACGACAGACAGCTGAACCGCAGAACTCAGCGCCGCAGCAACAGATCGGCCACGACAGGGCGGTGGTCCGAGGCGACCGTCTCCTCGGCCACCGCCGCGCCGCGTACCCGCACGGTGTCCTTCGAAACCGCCACATAGTCGATCCGCTGCACCGGATTCAGCGCCGGGTACGTCGGCCCGCCGGGTTCGATGTCGGTGAGCTCCTTCCACAGCGGCGCAAGCTCCGGCGCGGTCGGCGGAGCGTTGAAGTCGCCGAGCAGGATCTGCCGCACCGGCCGCCGCTCGTGCGCCTGGTCCTCCGCCATGATCCGCCGGGTGTCCGCGACCTGGGCGACCCGGACGGAGGGGTCGGCCCGGTAGTCGAGATGCGTCGCGTACACATGGACGGGCAGCCCGCGCACCTTCAGCACCACCTCGCCGAAGCCGGGCGCGGGCGCCGGGACCGGGTTCGGGTCCTGCGTGGAGAGCCGGGTCAGATCGTGGTTCTCGGCGCTCACGATCCGGTACCGGGACAGCACGGCGACGCCGAACTCCCGCTGGGGCCCGCCCTCCTCCACCGGGTCGAGGCTGTAGATCGGCGCGAAGGAGACATGCATCCGCAGCCGCCGGCCCAGCTCGGCCGCCAGGTCACGCCACTCGCTGCGGTCGCCCCAGCGGACGTCCACCTCCTGGAGCCCGATCACATCCGCGTCCAGGGCGCGCAGCGCGGCGACCTGCCGGTCCAGATCGAAGACGTTGTCCATGCCGGCCCCGGCATGGATGTTGTACGTGGCGACGCGCAGCGGCACCGACTGACCGGGCGCCCGCCCGTGCCCCGCCGCCGTCGCGGGAGGCGCGAGCGCGGCCCCCAACAAGCCTGCGGCCACCAGGACTTCCACCGTACGACGACGCAGTGACATATCACTCCAGCTTCCGGGGCAGGTCGTATCCGATGCGGCGACCGGCACCGTACCCACGAGAAGACACTTGTACGCCCCAACCACCCCGACGCTCGGCTGATCCGGCCGCGACAGCGGCATAGCATCGGGCGGGACCTGCCGGACCGTACGCCTCCGTTTCAGGGGTACGCGGTGTGCCGCCGGTCCGTCCGTCCCACCGGCGAGACGAGGGAGTGCGCCATGGTGTCCGCGGCCGACCGCGTGGAGAACCCTGTCCGGTCCAGCGTGTGGCTGAAGACCCGGCAGCCCTCGAGCTCCCGCCGCACGGACCAGCCTGCCGGGCTCGACCGGGAGCGGATCACCGCGGCCTCGGTGCGCCTGCTGGACGCCGAGGGCCTGGCGAAGTTCTCCATGCGCCGGCTGGCCGCCGAGCTGAACGTCACCGCGATGTCCCTGTACTGGTACGTGGACACCAAGGACGACCTGCTGGAACTGGCCCTCGACGCGGTCTACAGCGAGATCGCGCCCCCGCCCGCCGACGCCCCCTGGCCGGACCGGCTGCGGGCGGTCGCGGCCGCGTACCGGGGGCTGTTGGTGCGGCACGTCTGGGTCTCGCCGCTCGCGGGCCGCTTCCTCAACCTCGGTCCGCACGCGCTGCTGGTGACCCGCACCGTGCGGGACGTCATCCGGGCGACCGGGCTGCCGCCGGAGAGCCGGGGCGGGGCGCTGTCCGCGGTCTTCCAGTTCGTGTACGGATTCGGCACGGCCGAGGGCCGGTTCGCCCGGCGCAGCGCGGAGGCGGGGCTCAGCCAGGACGAGTACGTCCGGCAGGCGAGGGCGGCGATCCAGGAGCAGCCCCGGCTCGACGGCCTCGTGGAGGACTCGCCCGGCCTGCCGGCGGCGCGCGGCGGGGCCACCGTGGAGGAGACCCGCGAGGGCGACTTCACCTTCGCGCTGGACCTGCTGATCGCGGGGATCGAGGCGATGCGGGAGCGCACTCGCTGAGGGTTCAGTAGCCCCGCCCCGTATCCACCGTGAGCACCGGGACCCGCCCCGCCGACAGCTCCCGCAGGCACGCCGCGAAGTCCGTGACGATGTCCTCGTCCGCCGTGATCCCCGCGGAGTGCGAGGTGACGACCGTACGCGGCAGCAGCCAGCACGCGTCCCCGGGCGCCGCCGGCTCGTCGGCCAGCACATCGAGCACCGCCCGCCCCACCGCCCCGGAGCGCAACGCGCCCTCCAGCGCCACCGGATCCACCGTCGCCCCCCGCCCCACATTGAGGAACGTCGCCCCGCCCATCGCCGCGAACCGGTCCGCCCCGAAGTACCCGGTGGTCGCCCCGGTCAGCGGCAGCGCGGCGACCACCCAGCGGGCGGCCACCGGTTCGTCCGCCGGGACCACCGCGTCGAAGCCGGGCGGCACCGGGCGCGGGGTGCGGGCGGCGGCCACGGTCCGGATGCCGCAGGCCCGGAGCAGCGTGGCGACGGCGGAGCCGATGCGGCCGATGCCGTGCACCACGGCGGTCTGCCCGGCGACGAGTTCGGAGTCGATGCGGCGCCACTCGGCGCGGGCGTGCTGGGCGGCGAACTCCGAGACCGACTGGCACTCCGCGAGCACCCAGCCCAGCACGTACTGCGCGATCCGCTCACCCATCCGCCCCACGGTCCGGGTCAGCGGCACGCCCTCCGGCCAGGGCCCGGAGCGCAGCAGGGCGTCCGTGCCCGCGTTGACGCTGTGGAACCAGACCAGGTCCGCCCCGCGCACCGCGTCGGGCAGCGAGGCACCCACGTACACGAAGGGGCCCTCGACGGGGCCGCGTTCGACGGTGCGCCCGGTGGCCGCCGCCAGTCCGCGCACGGCGGCCTCGCCGACCTCGGGCCCGGCGACGATCCGGGCCCGGTCGAGCAGGGCGGGGGAGATCACGGGGCGAGGTGGGCCGGGAAGCCGCCGGTGGCGACGGGGCCCCAGCGCTCCGGGGTGATCCGGATGATCGACTTCCCCTGCTTCACCATCGCCGCCCGGTACTCGTCCCAGTCGGGGTGCTCGCCGGAGATGTTCCGGAAGTACTCGACGAGCGGCTCCACCGAGTCCGGCGTGTCGATGACCTCGGCGGAGCCGTCGATCTGGACCCAGGGCCCGTTCCAGTCGTCGGAGAGGACGATCACGCTGACCTGCGCGTCGCGCTTGGCGTTACGGGTCTTGGCGCGCTCGGGGTACGTGGAGACCACGATCCGGCCCGCGTCGTCCACGCCGCAGGTGAGCGGGGAGCCCTGGGGGCGGCCGTCGGCCCGGGTGGTCAGCAGGATCGCCCGGTGCCGGGGCCGTACGAAGTCCAGCAGTGCGTCGAGTTCCACGGCGGTGTTCGTTGCGATGTTGGGTGCCATGGAACCGACCCTACGGCGGAGGACTGTCAGACCGCGGGCAGGGAATCGCCCTGCACGGCCTGGATGTCGAGCTCGACGCGGAGCGTGGTGCCGATCGCCGCGATGCCCGCCTGGACCACCTGGTTGTAGTTCATGGCGAAGTCCTCGCGGCGGAGTTCGGCCGTCGCGTTGAACGCCGCGCGCACCCCGCCCCACGGGTCGGGGCCGGTGCCGAGGTAGCTCAGGTCGAGGTCGACGGGCCGCCGCACGCCGCGCATCGCCAGCTCGCCGTGCACGGTCCAGCGGTCGGGCCCGGCCGGGGTCAGCCCGCTGGAGCGGTAGGTGATCTCGGGGAACCGGTCGGTGTCCAGGAAGTCGGGGGAGCGCAGGTGCTTGTCGCGCATGCCGTTGCCGGTGTCGATGCTCGCCGCGTCGATGACCGCCTCCACGCGGGAGCTCTGGAGGTCCTCGGAGATCTCGATGCGCCCGCCGAACTCGGTGAACCGGCCGTGCACGCTGGAGATCCCCAGGTGCTGCGCGACCGCGCCCACCGAGGAGTGCGCCGGGTCCAGCGACCAGGCGCCCGGCGGCGGCAGCTCCACGCCGCCCTGGCGGTTGAGCACCACCGTGCCCGCCTCGACCGTGCCGCTCGCCGTGACGAGGGCGGTGGAGGCGGCGGGGGCGTACCCGACCGCCGTCACGATCACCGTGTACGCGCCCGCGGACAGCGGGGTGTCGGCCCGTACCGCCCCGGACTCGTCGGCGGCGGCGCGCAGCACCTGGGTGCCGGTCATGTCGGTGACCGTCACGACCGCGTGCTGCACGGCCCAGCCGTCCCGCGTCCGTACCTGTGCGCGAAGTCCCATCCCGTTCTCTCTCCTTGCTCATGACCCCTCCGTCCACCGGACCGGGTCATTCAATGAGTCGGGGGGGGGGGGGGGGGGGGGGGGGGGGGGGGGGGGGGGGGGGGGGGGGGGGGGGGGGGGGGGGGGGGGGGGGGGCGGGCGGGGGGGGGGGGGCGGGGGGGGGGGGGGGGCGGCGCG
>NZ_JBIWCN010000020.1:167439-179432 GCF_044761525.1 Streptomyces sp. NPDC097595
TCTTGTCGTGTCTCTTCCCCTGCCCCTCCCCCCCCCCCCCCCCCGGGCGGGTTATAATACTTGGGGGGGCGCGGGGGGGGGGGGGGGCCGCCCCGCCCCCCCCCCCCCCCCCCCCCCGCCGGGGCCCATTTCCACCGGGCCGGTGCGGCGCCTCCGCTCGAAAAGCGCCGCCCCCGCCAGGGGTTCTGGTGCGGGCCGGGGGTCTACCCCGTACCCGTCGGGTTACTCGCCCGGGTGGACGAGCTCGATGTCGTGGCCGTCGACCCCGTGACCGGCCACCGTCAGGGCACCGGCCACCGGCGGGTAGCCGGTCGCGATGACCGTGTACTCGCCCGCGTCCAGGTCGGCGAAGGCGTACGCCCCGTCCTCCCCGGTCGTCGAGTTGGCGATCACGTTGCCGGCCGCGTCGACCAGCGTGACCCGCGCGTCGGGCAGCGGGCGGCGGCTCGCACCGGCCCGCACGACGCCCTGGACCAGTGCACCGGCCTGGAGCGCGGCGTCGACCCGGGTGACCCCCTGGCCGCCGATCTCGACGGGCAGGGCCAGCGGGCGGAAGCCGGCCGCGTTGACCGCGACGGTCACCGCGCCGGGGACCAGCTCGCCGAAGGTGAAGTCGCCCGTCTCGGCGGACTTGCCGGTGGCCAGGACGTCGCCGCGCACATCGGTCACGATGACCATGGCGTCCGCGACCGGCAGGCCGTTCTCGGCGGCGCGCACGGTGCCCGCCAGGCCGCTCGTACCGGAGAGCAGGATGTCGTACGCCAGCGGCTCGTCGCCGACGACCACGGTGGACGCCTGCGGCTGGAAGCCGTCGGCGGACGCGATCAGGACGTACGAACCGGCGCCCGGGGCGGCCAGCGCGTAACTCCCGTCGGCCTGCGGGGCGGCGATGCCCAGCTGCCGGCCGCCGAGCGAGATCAGCGTGACGGCCGCCCGGGCCACGGGCGCGCCCTCGGCGCTCCGGACCACACCGCGGACGGGGGTGCCGCCCTCGGCGAAGTCCACGGGGGCCTCGGCGGGAGCTCCCACCGTGTCGACGGCGGTGACCCCGGCGGCGCCCTCGGCGACCGCCTCGGTGACGGTGTCGGCGGGGGCCTCGGCGGACGCGTCGGCCTGCGCCGGGGCGTCGTTGCCGGCCCGGGACTTGAGCGCGACCTCCTTGATGAACAGCGTGATCAGGAAGGCGAGCAGCGCGGCCGGAGCGGCGTACAGGAAGACGTCACCGACGCCGTGCCCGTAGGCGGCCTCCATGACCGTGCGGAACGGGGCGGGCAGCTTGTCCAGGTCGGGGATGCCCCCGCCGCCGGTGCCGCCGTGGCCCAGGGCCGCGCCCTGCGGGCCGAGGTCCGCCAGGCCGTCCTTCACGTAATGGGTGACGCGGTTCGCCATGACGGCGCCCAGCGCCGAGACGCCGATCGCACCACCGAGGGAACGGAAGAAGGTGACGACGGAGCTGGCCGAACCGAGGTCCTTCGGGTCCACCTGGTTCTGCGTGGCGAGCACCAGGTTCTGCATCATCATGCCGATGCCGAGACCCATCACGAACATGAAGATCGCGATGTGCCAGTACGTCGTGTCGTAGCGGATCGTGCCGAGCAGGCCGAGACCGGCGGTGACCAGGAAGCCACCGCTGACCAGCCATGCCTTCCAGCGGCCGGTGCGGGTGATGACCTGGCCGGAGATCGTCGAGGAGAGGAACAGCCCGCCGATCATCGGGATCGTCATGACACCGGACATCGTCGGCGACTTGCCGCGCGCCAGCTGGAAGTACTGGCTGAAGAAGACGGTGCCCGCGAACATCGCGACACCGACGAACAGCGAGGCGAGCGAGGCGAGCGTGATGGTCCGGTTGCGGAAGAGCCGCAGCGGGATGATCGGCTCGCTGGCGCGGGACTCGGTGAAGACGAAGAGCAGCGCGAGGACCACGGAGCCCGCGAGCATCACGCCGGTCTGCCAGGACATCCAGTCGTACTTGTCGCCCGCGAACGTCACCCAGAGGAGGAGCAGCGAGACGGCGGCGCTGATGAAGAAGGCGCCGGTCCAGTCGACCTTGACCTCGCGCTTCACGACCGGGAGCTTCAGGGTCTTCTGGAGCACGATGAGGGCGATGACCGCGAACGGCACACCCACGTAGAAGCACCAGCGCCAGCCCATCCAGCTGGTGTCGGTGATGACGCCGCCGAGCAGCGGGCCACCGACGGTGGCGACGGCGAAGACCGCGCCGATGTAGCCGCTGTAACGGCCGCGCTCGCGCGGGGCGATCATGGCGGCCATGACGATCTGGGCGAGGGCGGAGAGACCGCCGACGCCGATGCCCTGCACGACACGGCAGACGATCAGCATGCCCGAGCTGGTCGAGAGACCGGCGACGACCGATCCCGCGACGTAGATGACCAGGGCTATCTGGACCAGCAGCTTCTTGCTGAACAGGTCGGAGAGCTTGCCCCACAGGGGGGTGGTCGCGGTCATCGCCAGCAGCGAGGCGGTGACGACCCAGGTGTAGGCGCTCTGCCCGCCGCCCAGGTCCGAGATGATCTCCGGAAGGGCGTTGGAGACGACGGTGGACGACAGGATCGCGACGAACATGCCGAGCAGCAGCCCGGCAAGTGCCTCCATGATCTGCCGGTGTGACATCGGCGTGCCGTCGGGGACGTCGTGGCCCCCGTGCTTGGCGTGGCCGCCCCGCACACCGGTTGGTGTGGTCGTAGCCATGTAAGTCCTTGTCTTTGCTTCTGTTACGCGGGTGTACGGGTGTACGAGCCGTCGTGGCTGTCGGCCCGGCGGGAGCGGCATTCGCCGCTGTGCTTTCCGGGGGCGCACCCTCCGGTGCCGCGACAGGAGAAGCTGTCGCGCAGCCGGGCCAGCAACGTGTTGAGCTGCCCGACCTCGTCGTCGGACCAATCCTGAAGATGGCAGGCGAACATCTCGGTCGACCGGCGGTAGAGGTCCTCCAGCACCCCTTCCCCCGCGGGGGTCAGCCGCAGGATGCGGGAGCGCTTGTCCGCCGGGTCCGGGAACCGTTCGATCCAGCCCCGTTCCGCCACGTGGGCGACGTGCCGGCTGGTCACCGACATGTCGACCGCGAGGAGCTCGGCCAGCCGGCTGATCCGCATCTCCCCGTGCCGGCTCAGCAGAGTCAGCACGGCGGCGGAGCCACCGGGGCACTCGGCGGGCAGGATGCGGGCGAGACCTCGTTTGACGGCACCGATGGCGCTCAGCTGCCGGGCCAGTTCTTCGTACTGACTCCGTGCGGCCACGGGACCCCCAGACAATCTCACCGGTCATCTTGTTGCTTAGGGCAACCATAGAAGCCGTTGGTTGCTGCAGGCAAACGAAATGGGGCTTGCGGAAGTAAAGGAACGCAAAAGGCTGCGCCGGGTCCTGGTCAAACCCGCAGTGTCTGCGGTAGTGGAGGGCGCGATGTGGTACGTGCCACATCGGCCGTGGATCGGCGGGCAGCGCCCGGGGGTTGGGCCGTTGGCCCGAGTTCGCTAGGGTCCTGCGACATGGCACACAATCCCCACGCACCGCAGGGTCCCGAGGGCTCCCACGACCCGGCCGGCAGCACCCAGATGTTCCGCGCCTTCGTCGACGAGGGCGAGCCGCAGCGCGCGCAGCAGCCCGCCGCCGTCTCCTCCGGTCCGAGGACCGGACTGATCGCCGGAATCGTCGCGGTGGTCATCGTGCTGGGCGCGGTCGCCTGGCTCGCGCTCGGCTGACGAACCCGTTACGCGTCCCGTCCCGCATCCGTCTTCGCGCCGCCCCTCGCCCGACCGCGAGGGGCGGCGTTTCGGTTTGCGGCCGCCGCCGCACGGGAACGCGCACCGGCCGCCGAGGGGGCCCCGGCGGCCGGTGGTGAGGCGGGTGCGGACTCAGTCCGCGATGAGCCCTTCCCTGAGCTGGGCGAGCGTACGCGTCAGCAGTCGGGAGACGTGCATCTGCGAGATGCCGACCTCCTCGCCGATCTGCGACTGGGTCATGTTGGCGAAGAACCGCAGCATGATGATCTGGCGCTCGCGCGCCGGGAGCTTGGCCAGCAGCGGCTTGAGCGATTCGCGGTACTCGACGCCTTCCAGCGCCGTGTCCTCGTAACCCAGCCGGTCGGCCAGCGAGCCCTCGCCGCCGTCGTCCTCGGGGGCGGGCGAGTCCAGCGACGAGGCCGTGTAGGCGTTGCCCACGGCCAGACCGTCGACCACCTCCTCCTCGGTGACCCCGAGCGCCCGGGCCAGCTCCGGCACGGTCGGCGAGCGGTCCAGCTTCTGCGCGAGCTCGTCGCTGGTCCGGGTGAGGGCGAGCCGCAGCTCCTGGAGCCGGCGCGGCACCCGCACCGACCACGAGGTGTCCCGGAAGAACCGCTTGATCTCGCCCACGACGGTGGGCATCGCGAACGTCGGGAACTCCACGCCCCGTTCGCAGTCGAAGCGGTCGATCGCCTTGATCAGGCCGATCGTGCCGACCTGGACGATGTCCTCCATCGGTTCGTTACGGCTCCGGAACCGCGCCGCCGCGTACCGCACGAGGGGCAGGTTGAGCTCGATGAGTGTGTCCCGCACATAAGCACGCTCCGGGCTGTCGGTCCCACCGGGACCCGGGGCGGGGCCCAGCGCGGCGAGCCGCAGGAACAGGGAGCGGGAGAGCGTGCGGGTGTCGATGGCTTCCGGCGAGCTGGTGAGCGCAACGGGTGCGGGCTCGCTCTTTTCGAGCGTGAGCACCTTCGAGCTGCCCTGTTCTTCGGACATGCCACCCCCTTGAGGTCGCGGACGGTCGCGGTGGCCACGACCATCGGAGGAACGCAGCCTCCACCTGAATACCGGAGGCGGGGCTGCGGCAAACTCACTTCCCGCAGAATGTCACATGTCGGCAACACGCTGTAGTGACTTGTCGACAAGTCCAGGGGGAGTCTGCGCAGTTAACAAGGGGTGTGAGGCTTTTGGCCCCGGGGAAACGCCCCGGGAACGGTCTACCCGTTTCGGTTACGCCTCGATCCTGTTTGCGGATCGGAGTCTGGCGAAACTCCGGGCGAGGAGCCTTGACACATGCATCTGGGAGACCCCCAGTTCGGCGCTGATCTGGGACTGCGTCAGATTGCTGTAGTACCGCAGCAGCAGGATCCGCTGCTCCCGCTCGGGCAGTTGTACGAGGAGGTGCCGGACCAGGTCCCGGTGCTCGACACCGGCGAGGGCCGGGTCCTCGTAGCCGAGCCGGTCGAGGAGGCCGGGGAGCCCGTCGCCCTCCTGGGCGGCCTCCAGAGAGGTCGCGTGGTACGAGCGCCCGGCCTCGATGCAGGCCAGCACCTCGTCCTCGGAGATCTTCAGCCGCTCGGCGATCTCCGCGGTGGTGGGCGAACGGCCGTGCGCGGTCGTCAGGTCCTCGGTGGCGCCGGTGACCTGCACCCAGAGCTCGTGCAGCCGGCGGGGGACGTGGACGGTGCGCACGTTGTCCCGGAAGTACCGCTTGATCTCGCCGACCACGGTGGGCATCGCGAACGTCGGGAACTGGACGCCGCGTTCGGGGTCGAAGCGGTCGATCGCGTTGATCAGCCCGATGGTGCCGACCTGGACGACGTCCTCCATCGGCTCGTTCCGGCTGCGGAACCGCGCGGCGGCGTACCGCACGAGCGGGAGGTTGGCCTCGATCAGCGCGGTGCGCACCCGGTCGTGCTCCGCGGTGCCCGGCTCCAGGTTCTTGAGCTGCCCGAAGAGCACCTGGGTGAGCGCCCTGGTGTCGGCGGTCCGCGTCCTGGCGGGGGTGGCCGTCTCGTCCGGGGTCTCGTGGACCGTCGTCTGCACCTGGCCCGGCGGCGGGGCGGGCGGCCCGGAGTGCGGGGCGGCCGGTGCCGCCTGGTGGACCTGGGGAGGCACTTGAGGCGCTGTACTGGCCGGCACGGTGACGCCACCCCTTCGCGGTCAACAACTACGGCTTGCGGTCAACTTCGGTCAATCCGTCCATCAAAAGCGGTCATAGCATCACAAGACATGACCACTATGTGCAAGCACCCCATAGCGCCGTGTTGACCCTGCCCGGGTTTAAAACGTGCGCCGGGCGTCCATCGGGCCCTGGGACAAAGAAAAGCCCCTCACCGTCGCGGTGAGGGGCTCGCAGGGCCGAAGGCGTCAGAACGGGTAGTCGGCGATCACCCAGGTGGCGAATTCACGCCACTGACCGGCGGCCGCCTGATGGTCCGGGTGCTCGATGTAACGCTTCAGCGCGGCCTCGTCCGCGACCGCCGAGTTGATGGCGAAGTCGTACGCGATCGGCCGGTCGGTGATGTTCCAGGCGCACTCCCAGAACTCCAGCTCCGGGATGGTCCCCTCCAGCGCCCGGAACGCCTCCGCGCCCGCGACGACCCTCGGGTCGTCCCGCTCGACGCCGTCGTTCAGCTTGAACAGGACCAGATGGCGGATCACGCGGTACCCCTAGTTGACGAGCTCGGACATGAAGTCGCCGACGCCCTGCGCGGCGTCCGCGATGCCCTCGAACCCTACTTGCACCAGGTCCGCGGCCCGGGCGGGGGAGTTGATGATCGTGTAGAGCACGAAGACGACAATCACGTAGAGAGCTATCTTCTTCGCTTGCACCATCAGCCCCTGACTCCCCTTCGATCCCCTGCGGTTTCGATCCCCTGTGCGGTCGGGCGAGTCTATCCACACGCATGCTCGGATCCGTCGGCCGTTTCCGTCGCAGGCCGCGCCAAGGGCCCCGAGGGCCAGGGACCAACGTCCCGCGCATCGGGGCCCTTGGTCCGCCCGCGAGGGGGTCCCGGCGAGGCAGGATGGAAGGTGAGCCCCTCGGACTCCGAGGGGCCGGGAACGGGACCCCTGCCGGGGACCCATGCCGTGGCCTCCCCCGACCGCGGCAAGGAGCGGCAGGCCCCGTGACCGGGGGAAGCGGCACATCCCCCCGATGCCGCTTCCCCCTCCTCCTACTTCTTCTCGCGCGATCCCCGCGCATCCCCCAACGCGTCGTACAGGTCCCGCCTGCTGATCCCGAACGGTCGGAGCACCGTGCTGAGGGTGCGCGCGGTGACCCCCTGCTCCACCAGCAGCGGAAGCAGCGGCCGCAGGTCCACGTTCCAGGCCGCGCGCTCCGGCGGCGCCAGGACGAACACGCGCTCGTCCTCCTCGCCCCCGGCGGCCGCGACCGCCTCGGAGAGCGGCAGCCACCTCACCCCGTGCCCGAGATCGGGATGCCCGTCCGGCACCGCGATCCGGCGGTCCTCGGCGGACCCGGCCAGCACCTCCGCGAGCACGCCGAGATCGGCGGCGGGCGCCCGGAACACCACGGGGGCCGGTGCGGTCCGCGCCAGCTCCGCCTGCGCCGGGGCGGCGAGCGCCCGGCGGTCGGTCCGGCCGAGGTGGACCACCGGCGCGACCGGCAGGCCCGCCGCGAGCAGCGCCGGTACGGTCCCGGTCGCGTCGCCCGTCACCTCGAACCGGGCCCCCTGGGCCGCCGCGTCGGCCAGCCACGCCCCGGCCGCCTGCGAGACGCCCTCCAGCGTGCCGGAGACGGACGCGGCGATCACCCCGCCGTCCGCGAGGGCCGCGCGCGCCTCGTCCGGGACGCGCGCCGCGTCCAGGTCCACCGAGGCGTCCGCCGCGCGCCACAGCAGCCCCGGGCGCCCCTCCGGGTCCGGCAGGCCGCGGCGGTGGACGAGGACCAGCGGCCGGCGCGGCCCGGCCTCGGTGAGCGTCAGGGTCACCTCGGTCGCCGGGTCTCCCAGCGCGGTCACGAAGTCCGGGTCGAGGTCGCTCGCCACCAGGGTGCTGCGGAAGGCGAAGGTGTCCGGTGAGGCGTGGTCGCTGCGCCGGAGCACCAGGCGGTCGGTCACCTCGTGGTGCGGGTTGACCACGGCGGTGCCGGTGGCGACATGGGGCCCGGCGGCGAGGCGCACGGCGACCGGGCCGCGCAGGAGGGCCAGACCCTCCTCGTCGAAGGCGGCGGCCACCCCTACGACGCAGGTGGCGCGGGGCGTGATCTCCCGCTCGCCGGTGAACTCCAGGGTCTTGGCGTGGGTCGCGCGGACGTGTGCGTGCCCCTTGGCGTGGATCTTCATTGCCTTCTCCAGGCCCTAGGTGCGTTGTCCGGACCGGTCATGGTAGTCCGCGCCCGCATGCGCGGAGCCGGTCGGCCGGGGCCCAGTAGACTTCCCGGCATGTTCGAACACCTCCGCCATAAGCCGGGCACCCCTTTGCTCCGTAACCGCGAGCTCGTCATCGCGTGCTCGGCGTTCCGCAGCCGAGTGAATCTGTCCAGCGTGGTGCGGACGGCGGGGTGCTGCGGAGTCGAGCGGATCATCGCCTGCGGCAATGTGAAACTCGACCCGAAGATCGCGCGCGATGGTGCCGAGAACGTCGAGATCGAAATGCGCCGGAGCCTTCCGCCGGTGCTGAAGAAGATGCGCGAGGACGGTTACACCATCATCGCGCTCGAACAGGCCACCAATTCCAAGAGCCTGCACGAGATCAGCTTCCCCCGTAAGTCGGTCATCGTCCTCGGAAACGAGCGGACCGGCCTCAAGGAGGACGAGCTCGCCTGCGTGGACGAGTGTGTGGAGATCCCGGTCTGGGGCTCCCCGCACAGCTACAACGTCGCCACGGCCGGCGCCATGGCCATGTACGAGTACTGCAGGCAGTTCCCGACGGGCTGACCCGCCGGGCTCACGCCTCCGGCTCGGCCGTGACCGCCGTCAGGGTGGCGATGACCTCGGTGCTGTCCGAGTCCAGCCTGCGCGCCCACGAGGAGGACACGGCGGCCGTGTCCTCGGCCTTCGTGAGCTGGAAACCGGTGACCTTCCAGCCGGCGGCGAGCGCCTGTCCGGTGAGCACCTCTTCGACGTACGAAGGGGTCAGCTCCGGAAGCCCCTGGATGTCGCGCGGCACGGGCTCCCGCCAAATGCTGGTGCCGACCGTCGCCGTGAGCGGCGCATTCGGCTTGGCGACGGCACGGAGGCCGCTCCAGATGTCCTCGTCACCGCGCACGAGACCGTGGAGCAATTTCCCCCACGGCATCAGGACCAGCAATTCGTCGGCGGCGCCCTGAAGCTCCTCCGGGGCATTCTCGATCGACGCGTTCACGAGCAGCAGATTGGGTACGCCGCCCTTGGCGGGTTTGCGGCGGCTGCGAATGCTGGTCTGCGTCATCCGCTGCCAGGCCGGGTCCACGCCCACGACCAGCCAGTCCGGATTCTCCTTGGCGATGCGATAGGACGCCCTGGCGTCCCCCGTGCCGACATCGACAACGACCCGGGAACTCTCCTGGACCAGTCGCTCGAATTCACCCTCGGCGGCCTTTTCGAGCTTCTTGCCCCGCACGATCTGCATAACGGCCAGTGCTTTCTTCTCTCGGCTGCCCGACCGGCGGTGGCCGGCCCCGGCGGGCGTCCCGCCGCCCCCGGCATGATCCCCCAGCACGGGGCCCGGTGACCAACCGGCACCGGGCGCGGGCACACGTAAAACCGCCCCCGATCCGTTCACACGGTTCGGGGGCGGTTCTCGCTGGCGGTAGCGGAGGGATTTGAACCCTCGGTGAGTTTCCCCACACTCGCTTTCGAGGCGAGCTCCTTCGGCCGCTCGGACACGCTACCGAGAGAGAGCTTAGACCATGTTGGCCGTTCGCCGAAATCCGTTACGGGGCAGCGCCCGGTGCCCGGTCAGCGGTCCCGGAAGAAGGCCGTCAGCGGGGCCGCGCACTCGGCCTCCAGGACCCCGGCGACCACCTCGGGGCGGTGGTTGAGGCGGCGGTCGCGTACGACGTCCCAGAGCGAACCGGCGGCACCGGCCTTCTCGTCCCGGGCGCCGTAGACCACCCGGTCCACCCGGGCCTGCACCAGGGCGCCCGCGCACATCGTGCAGGGCTCCAGGGTGACCACCAGGGTGCAGCCGGACAGGCGCCACTCACCGAGTGCGGCGGCGGCCCGGCGCAGCGCCAGGACCTCGGCGTGCGCGGTCGGGTCGCCGGTCGCCTCGCGCTCGTTGTGCCCGGTGGCCAGCGGAGCGCCGTCCGGGCCAAGGACGACGGCGCCGACCGGTACGTCGCCGGTCGCCGCCGCACGGTCGGCCTCGGCCAGGGCGTGGCGCATCACCGCCCGCCACGGGTCCCGTACGGGATCGGGCAGGTCCGGGGCGTGCGGACGGGATGCTTCGGTCACCCGCGGGACCCTAGCGGACGGTCTCCAATACCTCGGCCGCCCCGAGGGCGTCCGCGATCTCCGACAGGGCGTCCGTCCGCAGCATCAGCAGCTCGGCCTCGGGGAGCCCGAGGTCGGACAGGACCCCGGAGTCGCCGATCGGGCCGGCCGGGACGACGCCCGCGGAGGGCCCGTCGTCGTCCTCGTCGTTGTTGTTGTCGGCGGTGGTCTCGGGCTCGCCGTCCTCGGTGCCGTCGAGGCCGACGAGCTCCTCCAGGGCGGCGATCGTGTCCTCGGCCCCTGGTTCGCGGCCGAGCAGTTCGTCGGTGAGCAGGATCTCCCCGTACGAGGAGCGGGAGGCGGCGGAGGCGTCCGAGACGTAGATCCGGGGGTCCTCCTCACCGTCCACCCGGACGACGCCGAACCAGGCGTCCTCCTGTTCGATGAATACGAGCACCGTGTCCTCGTCAACCGAGGCGTCACGGGCCAGATCCGTCAGGTCGGACAGGGTCTCCACATCGTCGAGCTCCGTGTCGCTCGCTTCCCACCCGTCTTCGGTGCGCGCGAGCAGTGCGGCGAAGTACACCGTGACTCTCCCACTGGTCTCGGGGCCAAGGGCCGGTCCGGGCGGGGAGCAGTCGGTGCTCCGGCTGCCCTGCGTCCCGCCCATTCGGCATCGTGACAGAAACCGGCGCTTCGCGAGAGCAGTTCGACGGTTGAGTCGGCCATCAGTTCTCTCCACCACCGTCACCAGCGGCTTTCCCGCAGGTCGGAGGGGCTACCAGCGGAACGTACGCATCCGCATGGCCTGGCGCATTCGGGCGGCTTTGACCCGCCGGGGCTGGACCCGGTCGCGCAGCGCCTTCGCCTCGTGGAGCTCGCGGAGGAACTGGGCGCGCCGCCGCCGGCGCTGTGCGTCGGTCTCAGGCGCGTCGGGGGAGTCCGTTGCGTCGGGGGTGTCCGGTGTGCTCCGGGGGTTCCGCGCGTACCTGGGGTCATCGGCGCTCTGTGCCCCGTCGGCCATCGGCTCTTCACCCCCAAGGCTGGCTGCGTCGCTGGGTCCGTATGCCACCACCTTCCCCCCGAACGTGTGGATGATGCCAGCGCACGGGTACGGGAGGCGCGGCTACGCTGGGAGTCATGCGGATCCACGTCGTCGACCACCCGCTGGTCGCGCACAAACTCACCACCCTGCGCGACAAGCGCACCGACTCCCCGACCTTCCGGCGCCTCGCCGACGAGCTGGTGACCCTGCTCGCGTACGAGGCCACCCGCGATGTGCGCACCGAACAGGTCGACATCGAGACCCCGGTGACACCCACCACCGGCGTGAAGCTGTCGTACCCCCGCCCCCTGGTCGTCCCGATCCTGCGGGCCGGTCTCGGCATGCTGGACGGCATGGTCCGGCTGCTGCCGACCGCCGAGGTGGGCTTCCTGGGCATGATCCGCGACGAGGAGACGCTCCAGGCGTCCACGTACGCGAGCCGGATGCCCGACGACCTCTCGGGCCGCCAGGTCTATGTGCTCGACCCGATGCTGGCCACCGGCGGCACGCTCGTCGCGGCCATCCAGGAGCTGATCAGGCGCGGCGCCGACGACGTCACCGCGGTCGTGCTCCTCGCCGCCCCCGAGGGCGTCGAGGTCATGGAGCGCGAGCTCGCCGGGACGCCGGTCACCGTGGTCACCGCCTCGGTCGACGAGCGGCTCAACGAGAACGGCTACATCGTGCCGGGCCTCGGCGACGCGGGCGACCGCATGTACGGCACCGTCGACTAGGTGTATTGCCCTGTGAGGTTGGGGACGCGGCTGGCGGGTGGTTGGCCTTTCAGTGCGGTGTGTCCGCGGTGGTGATTGTAGGTGTGCAGCC
>NZ_JBIWCN010000021.1:0-621 GCF_044761525.1 Streptomyces sp. NPDC097595
CGCCCGGTTACATTCCGAACCCGGAAGCTAAGCCTTTCAGCGCCGATGGTACTGCAGGGGGGACCCTGTGGGAGAGTAGGACGCCGCCGAACAATTTTTGAAGGACCCTTGGTCCCAGCGTTCAGCGCTGGGACCAAGGGTCTTTTTTGTTTTGCCCGAAGCGCGTCGGGTGTCCGGCTGCGCAAGAATGTCTGTAGTACCCCGATGACAGGAGCTCCACCCATGTCCACCAACTCTCCCGACGATCGTTCGGAGCGCGAGCCGCGTCGCCGGGACGGCGGTGACCGGGGCGGCTTCGGCGGCGGTCGCGACGACCGTTCGCGCGGTCCGCGTCGTGACGACCGTCCTTCCGGGGGCGGTTTCCGACGCGACGACCGGGACCGCGACCGGGATCGTGGACCGCGCCGTGATGACCGTCCTTCCGGCGGTGGTTTCCGGCGTGACGACCGGGGTGGCTCCACCGGTGGTGGCTTCCGTCGCGATGACCGGGGTGGCGGCTCCGACAACCGCGGTGGGGGGTTCCGCCGTGACGACCGTGCGCCGCGTCGTGACGATGACCGTGGTGGCCGGCCGGGTGGCTTCGGTGGCGGTCGTGACGACCGGCCCCGTGGTCCCCGCCGG